>JBBPYT010000249.1:0-10099 GCA_038199665.1 Hyphomicrobiales bacterium | reverse complement strand
TGGCTGTCCAACCGGATGTTTGCCTCATACGACGACATCGTCGACCATTGCTGCCACGCCTGGAACAAGCTCGTCGAGCAACCCTGGAAAATCATGTCCATCGGCCTACGCCAATGGGCTCACAGGTTTTGATCAATGCAAGTCGGTATTAGCATGTCTCGATCAAGTTTTGGTGACGGCTGATCATGCCGTTTCCGCCTTCGGCCGACTGCGGTGCGACTCCACGAGAGCATTATCTTCTTTCGATAGCCATTCGGCTTGACTTTCGCTGACTGAGAACTTATGTTCATTGCATCGATCTAAAGGCTGTACGTTCAAGCCTCCGCGCACCAACAACACGCAAGTGTGGTGCGCATGCTGATGACCTCCTTCCAAAGTTTCGATTCAACGCTGCATAGCGCCCCTGGCGCGATGCGGTTTCTCCATATGCAACAGGGGTTCGTCATGAGCACTGGCACAGTTAAGTGGTTCAACGCGCAAAAGGGTTTCGGCTTCATTCAGCCGGATGATGGCAGCAAGGACGTGTTCGTCCATATCAGCGCGGTCGAGCGCGCGGGACTTTATGGGCTCAACGAGGGCCAGAAGCTCAGCTTCGAGGTCACGGCCGACAGCCGGACCGGCAAGTCCTCGGCGGAGCAGCTGCAGGTCACCTAAGGCTGCCTGTCCCGCATCATCGGCGACCACGGATGTACTGGCGCCGAAGCGGAACGCGACCGAGTTGATCGAAAGGCCAGGGTCATTCCTGGCCTTTTCTCTGTCTTTGCGTGGCAACCGGCTGTCGCGCGTGCGCCTCTTCAATATCCGGTCAGCTCCTTGCGGAGCCGATCGATGAGACGCTCTGCTGCGTCCTTCACCGGGATCTGATCGCCATTGTTCATTTTCAGCTGAGTGAGGCCGTCTTGCACGGCCCTGACCGAGGACACCTGGGCAGCGTTGATCCACGTCGGACGTCCGTCTGTTCCCTCAACCTTGATCATCATCGCAACGCTCCATTCTCATGTCCTGCATGCTCTGCCACTCTCTATCCGGATCAGACGCGAGGACGCGCCCGCAAAAACGCCAGGAGCGAAGTGCCCACGTTCTCGATGTGCCTTTGCAAAAGGTGGCAGGCCTCCTCGATCCGCCTGTCGGCGCACAGGCGGACGATTTCGGTGTGTTCCCGTTCCGCCCGCTCCATACCATCGGTCAAGGAGAGCTGAAGGCGGGTGTGGCGGTCGCATTCCTGGAGCAGGTTCGAGACGAAGCTGGTCGAGCGGGGTCGCTCGGCGCGGCTATAAAGCAGCATGTGGAACTGGGTGTTCATCGCGCCCCAGCGGCTGACGTGTTCGGCCCTGAGTTCCGCGCTGTACTCGTCGAGGATGCGTCTCAGCTGCTCGAAATCCGTCGCGGTGAGATGGCCCGCCGAGCGCCGGAGGAGGCGGGGTTCGATGAGGGCGCGCAGTTCGAACAGCTCCTCGATTTCGGTGAGCGACAGCTCCGACACTACCGCGCCGCGGTGGGGCGCGATCCGCACCAGGCCTTCGGCTTCAAGCTGAACCAGTGCCTCGCGAAGGGGGATGCGGCTGACGCCGAATTCTTCCGCCAGCACGTCCTGGCGAAGCTGAAACCCTGCCGGAAACTCGCCGTCGAGGATCCTGCGGCGCAGTTCGTCGGCTGCTGCGGCCGACATGGTTTTGTGGCGGAGTCCTTTCCCGAACGGCGCGGACATGGTCTGTGCAGCCAATGTGATCGGTCCCCATTCTGAACGGCGCGGCGCGGTGCAAAGCTCCGACAAAGCCCGGAGCTAAGCGGCGCGGTGAAGGTCGCCTCGCCATCCGTTCCATGTATCGGACAGCCGGTAGCCCTCCGGCCAGGGGTCGGTGGGATCGAGCATCAGCTGTTTGGTTTCGGTTATCCAGGCCCGTCCCGAAATCGAAGGGACGATGGCCGGCCGGCCGCCGACCTTCGCCTCCGCCTCGACCCGGCAATCGAACCGTGAACCGATGATCGAGCGGCCGACGAAGCGGTCGCCTGTCTTGAGAACGCCGCGCGCGTGCAGCACGGCCATGCGGGCGGAGCAGCCGGTGCCGCAGGGCGAGCGATCGATCTTGCCTGGACGGATCGAAACCGCGTTGTGTCCGGACGCCACGCCGCCGTCCTCGACCAGCGGCGCCGCGACCTGGCAGAACGAGATGTGGTTCCAATCGGGGTTATCGGGGTGGCGAAAGCCGAGCTGCTCATTGGCGGCGCGGGTAATGGCCTGACCGATATCGGCGATGTCCTTGGCCTCGTCGGGCGTGATGGAAAATCCCAGCGCCTTTGCGTCGACGATCACGAAACTGTCGCCGCCGTAGGCGGTGTCGACAGTCAGCGTCCCGAGACCCGGCACTTCGATCTCGACGTCGAGCTTGTCGGCGAAGGAGGGAAGATTCCGAACCGTGATCCGTTCGGCCTTGCCATCGCGGCAAGCGGCGAGGATCTCGATCAGCCCTCCCGGGGCCTCAAGAGTAAGGCGCGTTTCGGGCTCCGTCATCGGCAATATGCCGGTGTCGAGCAGCACGGTCGACACGCAGATCGAGTTTGAACCCGACATCGGCGGCGTATCGGCCGGCTCCATGATGATCCATCCCACTTGGGCGCGCGGGTCTTTCGGCGGAACGAGCAGATTTACGTGGCGGAAAACGCCGCCGCGCGGCTCGTTGAGCACGAAATTCCGCAGGGTCTCGTCCTGCGCGATGAAGCGTGACTGCTTCCACAACGTTTCGCCAGGGGGAGGCGCAACGCCGCCGACGATGACGTCGCCGACCTCGCCCTCGGCGTGACAGCCTACGACATGCATCAGTTTGGAGGTGCGCATAGCCAACCCCTGTTTTCGCAGCGGTCACGCGCCGATCGCGAGTACCGGCGCGCCGAGAACATCGAAACGCGGCGTTACGCCGAGCCCCGGGCGATCCGCCGCGGTCATGCGGCCGTCGATGCGTTGCGGTGCCCCTTCGGCGATGGATACGGAGCCATAACTGTTGAAATCGGTCGCCGTGAAGCAGAAGTCCTTCGGGGTCGATCGTGCAAGATGGGCGATCGTGGCAGTGACGATGTCGCCACCCCAGGTGTCCTCGATCGTCATGGGGATCCCGGCTTCGACGCAGATGTCGCGCATCAGGCGCGCCTTGGTCAGCCCGCCGACCTTGGAAATCTTGAGGTTGATGATGTCCATGGCATCCTCGCCGATGGCCCGGATCAGCATGTCCGGTCCGGTCACCACCTCGTCGAGAATGAAAGGCCGCGAGGTTCGGCGTCGGATCGACAGGCATTCCTCGTATGACGGGCAGGGCTGTTCGATGTAAACGTCGACGTCCGCAACTGCCGCGACGACGCGCGCCGCCTCGTGCTTGGTCCAGCCGGTATTGGCATCCGCCACCAGCACATCGCCTGGCTCCAGCACCGCGCGGCAGGCCTTGATCCGCTCGATATCGGTATCCGCATCGCCGCCCACCTTGAGCTGGAACTTGGTGTAGCCCTGGGCGCGATAACTCTTGACGTTCGCCGCCATTTCGGCCGGTGGGGCCTGCGAGATGGCACGATAAAGGTCGACGTTCTCCTGTCCGGCGCCCCCGAGCAGCTTGTAGACCGGCATGTTGCAGACCTTGCCGAGAATGTCCCAACAGGCGATGTCGATAGGCGATTTCACGTAGGGATGCCCGCGCAGCGCCTGGTCCATGCGCCGGTTGAGCACGCCGAGGTCGGTTGGATCGAGGCCGATCAGCGCCGGGCCGATCTCCTCGAGGCCGGCCCGCACGCCGCGCGCGAAAGCGGGCAGGTAGGCCGAGCCGAGCGGGCAGGACTCGGCGTAGCCTGTGATGCCGGCGTCCGTTTCGACCGCAACCACGGTCGAGTCGAACACCGCCACGAAATTGCTGTTCGACCAGTTGTAGCGGCCCTCCTTGAGGGGAAGGCCGACCTGCCAGGCCTTTATGACGGTAATCTTCAATACAGTTCTCCGGCGGCGTTGAACGGGTTGGGGGCTCACATCACCTGGAAGCCGTGAGCGAACGGGTCGCGGTCGTCGATGAAGATGGTGTTCAGCCCCGTCTGGCGGGCCCAGCCGCCGATCGAGGGAATGATCGCGTCGTAATTCCCGACCTTGGCCGCAGCCTCGACGCGGCCGCGGAACAGGGAGCCGATGATGCTCTCGTGCACGAAGTCGTCACCGACCTTGAGCCGCCCGAGCCCGGCCTCGTGCGCCATGCGGGCGGAGGTCCCGGTGCCGCAGGGCGAGCGGTCGATCGCCTTTTCGCCGTAGAAGACGGCATTGCGGGCGTGCGCTTCGGGGTGGCGCGGCGCGCCCGTCCAAAGGATGTGGCTGAGCCCCCGGATCTCGGGTTTTTCGGGGTGGACGAACTCGTAAGCTTCGTTGAGCGCGCGGCGAAGATCAGGGCTCCAGCGTACGAGGTCGCCGGCACTGACGTCGGCCATGTCGCGATAGGCGTCCTGGGGCTCGACGATAGCGTAGAAATTGCCGCCATAGGCTACATCGACCTTCACGCGGCCCAGCCCGGGACAGTCGACCTCGAGGCCGCGCGAATGGAGAAACGATGCTACGTTGTAGATGCGCACTTCCTCGACATATTGGCCGTCCTGACGGTATTCGGCCAGCACCGGGCCGGCGGGGGTGTCGAGCCGCAAGGTGCCGGGCGTCTTTGGCGTGACGAGCCCATTCTCGATGGCCATCGTCACGGTGCCTATGGTGCCGTGACCGCACATCGGCAGGCAGCCGGAGGTTTCGATGAACAAAATGGCGATGTCGCAATCGTCGCGGGTCGGCGGGTAGAGGATCGATCCCGACATCATGTCGTGGCCGCGGGGCTCGAACATCAGCCCGGTGCGAATCCAGTCATACTCGGCCAGGAAGTGGGCGCGCTTCTCGAGCATGGTCGCACCCTTGAGCTGCGGGCCGCCGCCGGCCACGAGGCGCACGGGATTGCCGCAGGTATGGCCGTCGATGCACAAAAAGGTGTTGCGGGACATCAAATCACTCGCGAGGTCGGAAGCGACCGGCCCGGAAGAGCTCGAGCCGGAGGGGCGGGCGCGGCCGCGGAGAAGGTCGACGACCAGGCGATCGGCGGGCGATCGCGGCTTGGCGACTGCCGACGATCACCACGTCCGTGTGCACGCGCTTCGCCATCCTGGCGCTGTCGATCGCGGCTCAGGCGGCCCTGGCCGGGGCCGGCCGGCGGCTTAGACAGTCGCGCACGACGTGTTCCACGCGCCTCCGGACCTCCCCGGCCAGCGGCATGCGCGGCATGCGCACACGCTCGTTCGAATGGATGGCCAATGCCTCGGCCAGCTTGATGTTCTGCACAAGATAGGTGCTGACGTCGAGATCGAGGAGCGGCCTGAACCAGCGGTAAATCGAGAGCGCCTCGTCGTAGCGGCCGGCCCGCATCAGCCGATAGATGGCGACGGTTTCCTGGGGGAAAGCGCAGACGAGACCCGCCACCCAACCGACGGCGCCGACCGCGAGGGCCTCGAAGGCGAGGTTGTCGACGCCGGTGAAGATCGCGTAGCGTTCGCCGAGCCGATTGATGATTTCGGTCGTGCGTCGGATATCGTCGCAAGATTCCTTGATGGCGACGAAGCGCTTGTCGTTGGCGAGTTCCTCCATGATCTCCGGCGTCACGTCGACCCGGTAGGCAACCCGATTCGAGTAGATCATCACAGGCAGGTCACCGGTTTCCGCGACGGCCCGCAGCGTCGCGACGGTTTCCCGCGGCTCCGTATGGTAGATCGGGCTCGGGACCACCATGAGGCCGGAAGCGCCTGCCTTGGCGGCCTTTCTGGCCAGCTCGCAGGCTTCCCGCGTTCCGGCCTCAGATACCGTCATGAGAACGGGCTTGCGGCCCGCTGCCGCCTGGGCGGTGCGGAGCACGTCGAGACGCTCGTCCTGCGACAGCATGGAGCCCTCGCCGAGCGAACCGCATACGATGAGGCCGTCGCAACCGGCCTCCATCTGCAGCCCGAAGCAGCGAGTCATTTCCGCATGGTCGAGCGAGCCGTCTTCATTGAACTTCGTCGTGACAGCAGGAATAACACCGGTCCACATTGTTCGATCTCCGATCTGCCTAATAGAGGTTCAAAGGACGAATTTCACGAAGTCGATGGTTCGGGTTCTCGAGGTTGGCCAATCATTTCGGCGGCCTGTCTGGTGGATCCGCCCTGCATGGAAGTAGGCGACACGATCGGAAACTTGGCGCGCGAAACGGATCTCGCGGGTGACTACGACCATGGTGCCGTCGGCATTCGCATCGCATCCAGCACCTTGCCGACGAACTGGGGGATGAAAGCGGAGGTCACCTCGTCGACAGCTTGTGACCAGGCGACGCGCCCAGGCCTAAAAACATGCGTTGATCTGGACAGGCCCAGTGTGCTCAGCGAAACTTCCCAAGTTTGTATAAAATATACAATCAAGCGGGCTGTCAAGCTGAAGAAGCAACTCGAAGCAAAGCTGCTTCTTGCAGGCGAAGCGAATTCCAGGCTCGGGTTGCGCCGCGAAGCCATCGGCCTCGCCGTAGCTGCTTATCTTCGTTCGGAGGTTGGGATGGCCAGGCCTTGTCGAGGCCGTTCGGGGTTCACGCCCGAAGCCGAGCGTAGCGCGTGACGTCGCGCCGGCTTGCGGCACGCCAGCGATATACAGGTTGCGGCGCTCGCCGCGCACCCCGGCGCCTTAAACCTGGCCGGAGCGAGGGCGCGTCTCGCTCAACCAGCCTGGTCTTGCTGCAAATCTCGTAAGCGGCCCGGTCCACCGGGCCGCTTTAGGTGAACCGAAGCGATCGCTTCAGGCTTGCACGCCCTCCACATACCAATCCAGTTTCTGGAGTTGCTCGTCCGGAATCGTCGCATCCGCAGCGACCTTTACCGCGCCCTTCTGATCCTTGATCGGTCCCGTGAAGGCATTGAGCGTGCCGGCGATGAGGCCGCTTTTGACCTTGTCGGCCGCTTCCCGCGCTGCGTCAGTCACTCCAGGTCCGTAGGGCGCCATTTCGACCACGCCGTCCTTCAGGCCCAGCCATACGCTGCCGGTTTTCCAGGTGCCGTCGATCACCTGCTTGGTGCGTTCGATGTAGTAGGGCGTCCAGTTGTCCATGATGGACGTGAGCTGTGCCTTCGGCCCGAATTTCTGCATGTTGGATGCTTGTCCGAAGGCCAGCACGCCGCGCTCTTCCGCGGTCTGCATTACGGCGGGGCTGTCCGTGTGCTGGCAGAGGATGTCGGCGCCCTGGTCGATCAGGGATTTTGCTGCGTCGGCCTCCTTGCCCGGGTCGAACCAGCTGTTGATCCAGATGACCTTGGTCTTGAAGTTCGGATTCACTTTCTGGGCCGCCAAGGTGAAGGCATCGATTCCCATCACGACTTCCGGGATCGGAATGGAGGCGACGTAGCCCGCGACGCCCGCTTTGGAGACGTGCCCGGCGATGGCGCCGCAGATCACACGGCCCTCGTAGAAGCGTTCGTTGTATTCGGCCATGTTGGGCAGGGTCTTGTAGCCGGTGCACTGCTCGAACTTGACCTTGGGGAACTGGTGCGCCACCCGCTCGGCCGGGTTCATAAAGCCGAAAGAGGTCGTGTAGATGAGGCCGTTTCCGCCGCTCGCGAGCTGGCGGATCACCCGCTCGGCATCTGGGCCTTCCGCCACCTTTTCGACGAAAGTCGTTTTTACGGCCGCGCCCAATGCGGCTTCCATGGCCTTGCGCGCCACGTCGTGCTGATAGGAGAACCCGAAATCGCCGACCGGCCCGACATAGACGAAGCCGACACCCAGAGGCGCTGCGGCGCGGGCGGTGCCTCCAAGCGCGGCGCCGGCCGCCGCGGCAGCACCGCCGGCCAGGAATTGTCGACGGGGAATCAATACGGACATGGGCGTTCTCCTTTTTCAAGTATTGTCGAAGGTCGGGTCAGCCGACCGGACGGAACGGCTTGCCGAGGCATGCCGGCGCGCTGAGCCGACTTCTCATCGAGCCGGAGGATATCAGCGTGAGCACCAGGATGGTCGCGATGTAGGGCAGCATGGCTAGAACCTGCGTCGGCACGACAACGAGGCCGCTCCCCTGCAAGTAAAGTTGAAGGACGGCGACGCCCCCGAACAGATAGGCCCCGGCCAGTGCCCGCCAGGGCCGCCAAGCCGCGAAGACCACGAGGGCGAGCGCGATCCAGCCGCGTCCCGCGGTCATGCCCTCCACCCACATCGGCGTATAGGCGAGAGACAGGTAGGCGCCCCCGAGGCCCGCCATCGCTCCGCCGAACAGCACGGCACAGTAGCGGATGCGAATGACGTCGTGGCCGATCGAATGGGCCGAACTGTCCGCCTCCCCGACACCGCGCAGGATCAGCCCGGCGCGGCTGTGCTTGAGGAACCAGCCCACACCCGCGGTCGCGGCGATCGAAAAATAGACCAGCGCGTCGTGGCTGAACAGCAAGGGGCCGACGACCGGCAAGCCCGAGAGGCCGGGCACGGCCAGCTTCGGCAGCACGGGGATGGGGTGACCGACGAAGCCGGTGCCGATCAAGGCGCTGAGACCAATTCCGAACAGCGTCAGGGCCAACCCGGTCGCCACTTGATTGCTGGCCAGCGTCAGCACCAGCACGCCGAACAGTCCCGCCATTGCGGCACCGGCCCCGGCACCCGCGAGCATGCCCAAAACCGGATTGCCGGTGAGCGACATGGTGGCGAAGGCACAAATGGCGCCGACGAGCATCATGCCTTCGAGGCCGAGGTTCAGCACCCCGGCACGCTCGACCACAAGTTCGCCCAAGGCAGCAAGGAGAAGGGGAGTCGCCGCGGTGATCACGGATACCAGGAGCGGAACCAGGATGGAGAGGGTCACGCTAGCACCTCTTCTCGACGGACGGGATGCGGCCTGACGAGGCGCAGCCGGTAGCGGACCAGGAAGTCCGAGGCGAGCAGGAAGAACAGCAGCATGGCCTGGACGAGTCCGGTGGCCGCATTAGGCAGGCCCATATCGACCTGCGCATTGTCGGCGCCGATATAGGAGAGCGCCATGACCACACCCGCGGCCAGGATGCCGAGGGGGTGCAGACGGCCCAAAAAGGCGACGATGATGGCGGTGAAGCCATACCCGGGAGTGATCTTCGGGATGATCTGCCCGATAGGGCCGGCCACTTCGAACACGCCGGCGAGGCCGGCGAGGCCGCCGCCGGCCAGCATGGTCAGCCAGATGACCTTGCTGCGGCTGAACCCCGCATAGCGCGCCGCCGCGGGCGCCGATCCGACGGTGCGGATTTCGAAGCCTATTATCGAGCGGGTCATCACCACCCAGGCGATCAGCGCGATGGCCAGCGACACCAGGATGCCGGCGTGCATCCGCGTACCTTCGACCAGCATCGGCAGAAGCGCCGAGTCCGAAAACATGCGCGATTGCGGGAAATTCATTCCCTCGGGGTCCTTCCACGGGCCCAGCACCAGCAGGCTGAGGAAAAGCTCGGCCACATAGGTCAGCATCAGGCTGACGAGAATCTCGCTGACCTCGAACCGCGTCTTGAGGAACGCCGGGATCGCGCCCCAGGCGAGCCCGCCAAGAATCCCCGCCAGGCACATGAGCGGCAGGATCCAGACGCCCTCCTGCCCATAAAAGGCGAGCGCCACGCCGCCGCCCGCGATGGCTCCCATAACGAGCTGTCCTTCGGCGCCGATGTTCCAGACATTGGCCCGAAACCCTGCCGCAAGCCCGACGCCGATCATCACCAGGGGCGAAGCCTTCAGCGCGAGCTCGGACAGCCCTTGCACGGTCAAGAGCGGCGCGACGAAGAGATCGTAGAGCGCTCTCCCCGGATCATAGCCCATGCCCGCGAACAGGACGAACGCGGCGATCACCGTTCCCACCATCGACAGCGGCGGCGTCAAATACTGCAGTGTCCGCGAAACCTGGCGGCGTGGCTCGATCTTAATGCGCATAAGCCATCTCCCGCCCTTGCGGCCCAGGGCCCGACCGGCTATCCGCGCCGTGCATGCCGCCCATCAGGAGGCCCAGTTCTTCCAGGGACACGCTGGACGTCGCCAAGCCGTTCGACAGGACGCCTACGTTGATCACTGCCAGGCGGTCGCTGA
>JBBPYT010000248.1:0-19454 GCA_038199665.1 Hyphomicrobiales bacterium | reverse complement strand
TGGTCGCGCTAGTCGCAGTCTTCATAGCCTATGGACCGGCCCTCAACGGGCCATTTCTGCTCGACGATTCTTATCTTCCGTACATGCAGCCCGAGTTCGCGACAGCGCCCCTCGCGGCCTGGATCAAAGGCGTCCGGCCACCCCGTCCCGCTGGCCTCGAACCCCGTGAGCGACTAACTATGCTCCATGCAGCGCTCCGGGTGGACCATGGACAAACCGACCGCCGAAGACCTTCCCACGAACCTGCCTAGGGGCCGCCAGAAGCCCCCTGCGCAGGACCTCGCGGGCCGCCAAAACCCCCTGGCGAGCGAGGCAGCACGCGCCGCGCCGCCCGCCAACCCCGCCGAAATCGATCCCGCCGCGCTCGAGACCCTGCGCCGTCCCTTCGCCGACTTGGCCCGCGACATCGAAAGCCAGACGCCGCTGCGCGCCGCCGTAACGGCCGCCACCCGTCGGCCCGAGCCCGAATGCGTGCCTGCGCTGATCGAACCCGCGAGGCTCGATCCCGCAGCGGATGCCGCTGCAACGGCCACGGCGCGCCGCCTGGTGGAAGCCTTGCGGGCCAAGCCAAAGCGGGGCGGGGTCGAGGGACTGGTCCACGAATATTCGCTGTCGAGCCAGGAAGGCGTGGCGCTGATGTGCCTCGCCGAAGCCCTGCTGCGTGTCCCCGATCGCGCGACCCGCGACGCCCTCATCCGCGACAAGATCGGATCGGGCGACTGGCATTCGCACCTCGGCCATAGCCCGTCGCTGTTCGTCAATGCGGCCACCTGGGGGCTGGTCGTCACCGGCAAGCTGACCGGCTCGGTGAACGAGACGGGCCTTGCGACCGCCTTGCAGCGCCTCATCGCCAAGGGCGGCGAGCCGCTGATCCGCAAGGGCGTCGACATGGCCATGCGGATGATGGGCGAGCAGTTCGTCACCGGGCAGACCATCGCCGAGGCCCTGGCCCATGCGCGCAAATGGGAGGCGCGGGGCTTTCGCTATTCCTACGACATGCTCGGCGAAGCGGCCATGACCATGGCGGATGCCGGCCGCTACTACCGCGACTACGAGAACGCGATCCACGCCATCGGCAAGGCTGCCGCGGGGCGCGGCGTCATCGAGGGACCCGGCATCTCGGTCAAGCTGTCGGCGCTGCACCCGCGCTATTCGCGCGCCCAGCGCGAGCGCGTGCTGGGCGAATTGCTGCCGCGCCTGAAGGCGCTCGCTATCCTGGCCCGGCGCTACGACATAGGCCTCAACATCGATGCCGAGGAAGCGGACCGGCTGGAAATTTCGCTCGATCTCCTCGAAGCTTTGTGTTTCGCGCCCGAACTCGCCGGCTGGAACGGCATCGGCTTCGTGGTGCAGGCCTATGGCAAGCGCGCTCCCGCCGTCATCGATGTCCTGATCGACCTAGGCTATCGATCCGGACACCGGCTCATGGTGCGGCTCGTCAAGGGCGCCTATTGGGACAGCGAGATCAAACGCGCGCAGGTCGACGGGCTCGAGGGCTATCCGGTCTATACGCGCAAGATCTACACCGACCTCAGCTACATGGCCTGCGCGCGGAAAATGCTGGCGGCGCCGACCGCGATCTTCCCGCAATTTGCCACGCACAATGCCCGCACGCTGGCGGCGGTCCACGCCATGGCCGGCCCGTGGCATCCCGGCCAGTATGAGTTCCAGTGCCTGCACGGCATGGGCGAGCCGCTCTATGAAGAGGTCGTCGGCAAGGACAAGCTCGACCGGCCCTGCCGCATCTATGCGCCGGTCGGCACGCACGAAACGCTGCTCGCCTATCTGGTGCGCCGGCTGCTGGAGAACGGTGCCAATTCGTCCTTCGTCAACCGGATCGCCGACCCGAATGTGACGGTGGACGAGCTGATCGCCGATCCCGCCGTCCAAGCGGAAGCCATCCTGCCCCTGGGTGCGCCGCATCCGGCCATTCCGTTGCCCCGCGATATGTTCGGCGCGGCGAGAAAGAACTCTGCCGGGCTCGACCTTGCGGATGAAAACCGCCTGGGCGAGCTGGCCGGGGCGTTGCTCAGCGGCACGCATGCTCCGCTCCGGGCGACGCCTCTCTTGCTGAGCGGGACCGCCGGAAGCGCCGCGACGGAGATCCGCAACCCGGCCGACCACAGCGATCTTGTCGGCCATGTGGTCCATGCCACCGAAGCGGATGTCGATGCGGCGATTGCAGGGGCTGCGGAGACCGCAGAAGCATGGGCCGCGACGCCGCCGGGCGAGCGGGCCGCCATGCTGCGCAGGGCAGCCGACCTGTTCGAGGCGCAGATGCCCGCACTGATGGGCACCATCATCCGGGAGGCGGGAAAATCGCTCGCCAATGCGGTCGGCGAGGTGCGCGAGGCGGTCGATTTCCTGCGCTATTACGCCAACGAGGCCGAAAAGCTCGGCGCAGCGCGCGCGCTCGGGCCGATGGTCTGCATCAGCCCGTGGAACTTTCCGCTCGCCATCTTCACCGGGCAGGTCGCCGCAGCCCTCGCAGCCGGCAACCCGGTTCTGGCCAAGCCGGCCGAGGAAACGCCACTGATCGCTTGCCGGGCCATCGAATTGCTGCGCGAGGCCGGCGTCCCGGCCGGGGCGGTGCAATTGCTGCCCGGCGCCGGCGAAATCGGGGCAAAGCTCGTCGGAGATGCGCGCACCGCCGGCGTGGTGTTCACGGGCTCGACCGAGGTCGCGCGGCTGATCCAGCGGCAGCTTGCGGGACGGCTCAACCCGGACGGGCGGCCCGTGCCCTTCATCGCCGAAACGGGCGGGCAGAATGCGCTCGTGGTCGATTCGTCCGCCCTTCCCGAACAGGTTGTCGGCGACGTTCTGGCGTCCGCCTTCGACTCGGCCGGCCAGCGATGCTCGGCCTTGCGGGTGCTCTGCCTCCAGGAGGAGGTCGCCGACCGCGTTATGACCATGCTCAAGGCCGCCATGGCGGAACTCTGCGTCGGCAATCCCGACAAGCTGTCGACCGATGTCGGCCCGGTCATCACGGCGGAAGCTCAACAATCCATTCGCGGCCACATCGAAGCCATGCGCCGCGCCGGACGTCGCATCACCGAAACCCCGCTGCGGCGGGAAGCCGAAGCCGGCACCTTCGTGGCTCCGACCTTGATCGAGATCGACGATCTCGCCGAACTCGAGCGCGAAGTCTTCGGCCCGGTGCTGCACGTGCTGCGCTATCGCCGGGACAAGCTCGACGCCTTGATCGACGGCATCAATGCTTCGGGTTACGGCCTCACCTTCGGGCTTCATACCCGGATCGACGAAACGATCGCACGGGTGACGGAGCGGATCGAGGTCGGCAACATCTACGTCAACCGCAACATCATCGGCGCGGTGGTGGGTGTGCAGCCTTTCGGCGGCAGCGGCCTTTCGGGAACGGGGCCGAAGGCCGGCGGCCCGCTCTACCTGCGACGACTTCTGGCCCAAGCACCGACTTCGGACGTCCTGCCAGGGGTACGTGCGGCCGCGAGCCTGCCCGCCACGGCGTTGCGCGACTGGCTCGGCAAGCAGGGCCACGAGGCCGCGGCGGCCCGCGCTTCCGGCTATCTGGGTCGCTCGCTGCTGCAAAGCGAGATAGAGCTGCCCGGCCCGGTCGGCGAGCGCAACCTCTACGGGTTCCAGCCGCGTGGCACCGTGCTGGTGATGGCCGAGAGCGCCCGGGGCCTTTTTGCCGCGCTAGCAGCGGCGCTCGCCACCGGCAACCGCGCCCTCGTCGTGGCGCCGCCGGCCGTTCACACGATGCTGGCGAGCCTGCCCAAGGCCGCCGCCGAGGCCATCGGGGCGGCCCCCGAGGACTGGACCAAGGCCGGGGCCAGGGCGGTGCTCTACGAAGGCGATGCGGCGGGCTTGCGGCGGGTGAACGAGGCTTTCGCGGCGGCGCCCGGCCCGGTGGTATCGGTCCATGCGGTCTCGGCCGAGGGACTGGCCACGGGTACGGAAGATTTCCCGACCGAATGGCTGGTCGAGGAAAAGACCGTCAGCATCAATACCGCGGCGGCGGGCGGCAACGCCACGCTGATGGCGATCGGATGAGGCGGGCTCTCGCTGGTTTTCCAACCTGAGATAATGGCCTCGGGACCACGGATGGCTCAAATGAGATCGCCGTCGTCGGTCCCCCGTCGCAAAATACTTTGAAGCGCGCCTGAACCTGATCGTCTCCTCCTGCGACACAAGCATAGGACTGCGCATCGCAGCCCGAACAGGAGGTTAAGATGAAATCACGTCAGTATTTCCGCGCGACTGTTGTGGCTGTTGCGCTCGCCGCCACGCTCCTCGGAGCCTCGGAAGCTTCGGCCTTCGGTGGGCCTCATATGGGCATCGGCTTCGGTTTCGGCCACGGGTGGGGCCACGGGTGGGGCTGGGGTCACGGGGGCGGCTGGGGCTACGGACATGGATGGGGGCCGGGCTTCGGCTACGGCGGAGGCTACGGCGGCGACTGCTTCCTCAAGCGCTTCGTCACCGACGACGGCGATATCGTGGTCCGCCGGGTCTGCTACTGATCGGGTCTCAAGGCGGTACGCGCCCGATGCACGAGGCGCGTACCCCCCTGCTTTCAGCTCACGAAACGAAACGGCCGCCCTTCGACCTTGTCGGGGGCGGCTTTGCATGCGCGAGATGTCGGAACGCCACCGACGGCGCGCCCTTTCTCGGACGCTGCATCGACAGGGATATCGACCTCGCGCGTCATGAAAAACCGGACGAGGCGCGCCGGCTCATGGCTGCCTGGGCGCCGCGAAGAGCACGACGGACGAGGTCTCGCGCATCCTGGCCAGTACCCGCTCCACCTCCTCGCGAGGCAGTTGCCGATCTGCCAGCCTGATCGTGAACAAACCGCCGCGCGGACCTTCCACGATCGACGCTTGGTTGTTTTGCAGGAGGCTCGCGATCTGGGCCGCGGTCGCGTCGGGCGCGAAGCCGATCAGTGCGAAGCTGCCGGTACCCAATCCCGCCTGCGGACCGGAAGCTGTCTGATAGGACGCCGGCGCGGCCGCATTCCGCACGACGAGCGCTGTCAGAAAGCCCGCCTGGGTCACGATGACGGCCGCCGCCGCAACCGCGATCCAGGCACGGGGCGCCGGCCCGAGACGGGTCGAGGCGCTCCGGAGCCAGCCGGCGAGGCCGGCCACCCGACGGCGCAGGGGCCGCGGCGCACTTCCCTCGGCATCGATGCGCGCGAAAAGCTGCGCGGCGGCGCGGCCGGAAGGCGCGCCCGAGGTTTCGTTCAGCCATATGGTTTCGGCGAGTTCCTCGCGGACGAGTTCGTACCGCCTGGCGCGCTCCGGGTCCTGCTCGAGCGCGGCCGCGAGGCGTGCGCCTTCGCGCTCCTCCAATCTCCCCGTGGCAAGCCATGGCAGGAGAAGTTCGAAGTCCTCAGGATCGGGCACGGGGTTTTTCGCGTTCGTCATGGCCAACCTCTATCGACACCGGCAGCCTTCAGCAGTTCGGAAAGCCGCTTGCGCGCATAAAACATGCGCGTTTTCACCGTGTTCTCCGGGATGCCGAGGATGCTGCTCACCTCCTGCACCGATTGTTCGTGGTAGTAGACGAGATCGACGACCTCGCGATGTTCGGGCGACAACCCCGCAAGACAGCGCCGCAGCAGCTCCGCCTTGCTCTTCTTCTGCAGCGCGGCTTCGGGCGTATCCGCCGAGTCCGGGATCGCCGCCGCGGCCTCCTCGTCCAGAGCATCCTCGGAGCGGCGGCGCATGGCCGAATAGGCCTTGTTGCGCGCAATCCCCAGGAGCCACGTCGAAACACTGGAACGCGCTTCGAACTGGCCGGCCTGCCGCCATACATCCAAGAAAACGTCGCCGATGATATCCTCCGCCATGGTCTCGCGCCCAAGAATGCGCAGCGCAAAACGATAAACACGCACATGGTGGCGCGCGAACAGAACCTGCATGGCGAGGCGATCGCCATCCGCGATCCTTTCGATCAGGACCTGATCCGCCACCGCCTGCATCAAGGCACCTCGAGTGCGCCGACTCGCAACATGAGTAGGATCCGGAGGATGAAAGGTTCAACCGGCGCAAGAATCAAACGCATCCGCAAAGCGGAATCATCTTGCGGCTTCGCGGAGCGGGGCGCAAATTCCTGGCTGTCCTGCCCAAAGGTTCGCGATCATGTGCACATCGGCGCGGCGGCCCAACCGGAAGCGAAGGTGGATCGGCGCAACCCGCGAAGCGTTGAACCACGGATGGTCTGTACTGCTCACGTCGCTGATGATCGCCGGGATCGCGCTGCTCGGCACCGCAGCATGGGCCCAAAGGTTGGAGAACGGCGGCGGCGACCGCGGTTTCAGAGGCGGCTCGTTCGGCCTGCGCCCGTTCCAGAACTTCCCTGTCCAGCGCGGTCCGGGCTTCGTCGCGCCGTCGTTGCAGGACGAGCCATATCGTCCCCCAGGCGGGGACATCTATTTGCCCGACGGCTCCGATCAGCTGCCATACGTCCCGAGGCATCGGCCGGGGCGGTCGATCCGCCCGGAGCCGCTGCCCGTCCTACACCGCCGGCCGCCGCGCTCGCGTCCGCCCAGGTGGTTGGGGCCTCCGGAGGCCGAACAGCAAGGGATTCGGCCCCTGGTTTTACCGGCCCGGCGAGCGCTGAAGCCCGCGCTGGCGCTCAAAACGGCGCCGGCCCGAACTGTCGGGCCACCGTCGAAGCCGCGCGTCGTACCCGGACAGGGGCGCGGCGGCGTCCCGCAGCCCGCTCCGGCGGCGAACCAGGCCTTCGTGCCGGACGAGGTCCTGTTCGAGCTTCGCCCCAACCTGCCGCCGCGGACCTTCGAAGCGATTGCCCGGCAGTACCGGCTGACGCCGATCCGGTCGGACCGGATCGAGCTGATCGGCACGACCATCGTGCGGGCTCGCATCCCGGATAGACGGCGCACCCCCGAGGAGGTGGTCCGTGTGCTGCGGGCGGATGCGCGCGTTGCGTCGGCGCAGAGCAACGGCAAATTCAGGCTGCAAGACGAAGCGGCCTCCGCACGGATCTCCTCCACAGGCCAGGCGAGCCTTCAGTGGGCTGCCGACAAGATGCAGCTCTCCAGCGTCCACCGGCTGACGCAAGGCAACGATGTCCTGGTGGCGGTGATCGACTCCGGCATCGACATGACTCACCCCGAGTTGGCCGGGAGCTCGTTCAAGCTCGTGGACATGATCGACGGCGCGTTCAAGTCCCAGGCGCACGGCACCTCCATGGCCGGCGCGATCATGTCGCACGCGCATCTTGTCGGAGTCGCGCCCGGCGTCCGCATCCTGGAACTCCGGACCTTCGACGGCGAAGCGACCGCGGCCGGTGCGGAGGGAACGACCGACCATATTCTGCGGGCGCTCGACGCGGCCTACAAGGAGAAGGCGAATGTCGCCAATCTCAGCTTCGCGGGTCCGCCGGATGCTCTCCTCTCACGCATGCTCGCCGCCCTGCGTCAGAAGGGGATCGTGGTCATCGCGGCAGCCGGCAACGGGGGGCCGAACTCACCCCCGCTCTATCCGGCCGCGGATCCCAACGTCATCGCCGTCACGGCGACGGACGCCGGCGACGCTCTTTACACGGCGGCCAACCGAGGCACGTACATCAGCGTGGCTGCACCGGGGGTCGACGTGCTGGAGCCGGTTCCGGGCGGCGCCTATCAGCTGACCTCCGGGACCTCGGTGGCGGCTGCCCATGTGAGCGGCATCGTGGCGCTGTTGCTGGCCCGCAATCCGGGCCTGAGCCCGGACGCCGTGCGAAAAGTTCTCACGGAAACGGCGAACAAGGTCGGGGACGGCCGCAAGGTCGAGGACTTCGGGTCCGGCGTCGTCGACGCCTTTCGGGCCCTGCAAGCGATCGAACCGAAGCCTGCCGACGACAAAGCTTCGAGCGCCGCGCCGGCACCTTGAACGGTTTCGCCTCAGATCCCCTGCTGCGCCGAGCTACCCATGCCGGGCTTTCCACGCCTCCACGGTCGCGGCCGCGATGGCATGCATCAGGGGGATGTCCGATATCGGGCGATCACCGAGAAGTTCCCGGACCACGAGGGCGAAATCCATCGCCTCCTCGTCGCCGCCAGAATCATGAAGCACCATGGCGGACCAGGCAAGAAGTTCCGCCCACCGGCGACGCCGGGCCCCGAGGACGCGCTCGAGCACGAGGCTGATCCGCTTTGCCTTCGTCAGACGCTTTCCGGCCAGCACCTCGCCGACGCTCGCGTCGTCCTCGAACCACGAATCCATGAATTCATAACCGTCGGGCCATTCGCTGCTGGCGGCGATCGCCTCCTCCACATCAAGATCCTCGCGCGGCCCGGCCGTCTCGAGCAGGCGAGCCGTCACCTGCTCCACCGAAAGCGGCTCTGGATCAGCCGCCTCCAAGCCCACCGTTTCGACGAAGTCCAGGAGACCAAAAGGCGGCAGGACGCCCGATCCTTGATTCACAGAAAGGAAATGCGCCAGCGCGATCCGGAGATAGTTGAGGGAGCCGTCGAATACGCCGATTTCTTCCCCGATGGTGCCGATGAAATCCTCGACATCAGCTTTGCTGAGGTCTCGCCGCACCCAGGCGTCGCGAACGCCGATACCCTGTTTCAGCAGCAGGGATGCAAGCGTGTGCTTGCGCCCGCTCTTCAGGACTACGAAAATGCTTTGCGCGCCGGCGCCGTCGAATCCCGATATGAGCGTTCCGCGCGATTGCACCGCGACATTCGGCAACGGTTCGATCCCGTTTCGCCGACAGGCCGTGATCGCGGTATCGATCGCGCCGCGATCGGCTTCGGCCATCCAGCTCCGGGCAACGATCAGGCGTCGGCTGGTGGTCCTGGTCAGACGACCCTCGCGAGCGGCGGCGGCAAGGGCCTCGGCTGTCCCGATCCGAACATCGCGGCTCGCGTCGAAAAGCCAGCCCAGGGCCGCTTCCCGCACCGGAACGACGGGCGCGTTCGACATGGCATGCGCAATCGCGATCCGGTGCTCGTTCGGAACGGCGGAAGCGCTTTCGCTGAGTTCCGCATGGATCGCGAAGGCATCCCCGCCCAAGGCTTGGGACAGATCGGTTAGGAAGCCTTCCGCACTTGGGCCAGCGGCCGGATTTGGCAGCAGGCCCGAACCGGCTTCGATCTTTGCGCCGACGAGGCCCCGCAGTTCGTCCCCGATGTCCAGCTTGGCTGTGGCGAACTGTCTCGAAAGGAGCATCAGCAAACCCGGCCCGAGCTGCCCGGAACGTGCGAGGGCCAGCAGCTTCTCGCGGACCGCCGCGACGGCACCAATTGCCGACGGGTCGGCGCGCTCGATACCATAGCGCAACATCTCCAAAGTCTGGCCGACCATGAACCCATAGGCCGCAACGAGACTTTCGTTGGGACGCTTCTTGCGGGCTTCGCTCACCGCGAGGTCCACCAAATCGCAGCTCGCCTGCGGAACCAGGGCGAGGGCTTCGCCTACCATCCGACTCATCTCCCCCAACCGACCGGAGCCGATGTCGTGAGCGATGACCTTGCCGAACTGGATCAGAGCGGCGCGTGAATTCACGAGCGTTTTCCTGTCGAGTGTTTCGCTACGCTAATCGATACGAATGAGCGGAGCGACCGTTTTCTGGCCGCCGCCCCGGCGCCGAACGAGGGTGACCTACCGTCCCGCGGGGCACCGGCTTTTGCAACGTGTCGCTTCCAACGCGCCGATATTGCGCCCGCTCTGCCTTTCCCCGATAGAACATTCCACCAAACGGGCGCCGCGGGGAAGCATGATGCAAGCAGGACATGGCGCACCGGCCGATTCGCTGTCGCTTGTCTGGGCCTTGCCGTTCGGCGGGCTGCTGCTGTCGATCGCGATCCTGCCGCTCGTGGCCCGGCACGCCTGGGAACGCTGGTTCGGCGCCGTGACGGCCCTTTGGGCGATGCTGTTCCTTCTGCCCTATGCGCTTCACGCCGGCCCGGCCGCGGCCGCCGAGGCGGTGCTCGGTACCGCCGCCCATGAGTACCTGCCGTTCATCTTCCTGCTGCTGTCGCTGTTCGTCGTGGCAGGCAACATTCAGGTCGCCGGCAACCTGATCGGCACGCCGGGAACCAACTTCACGATCCTCGGGCTCGGCACGCTTGCGGCCAGCCTGCTCGGCACCACCGGCGCCTCCATGCTGCTGATTCGGCCGCTCATCCGCGCCAACCAGGACCGGCGCCGCAATGCCCACGTGTTCGTGTTCTTCATCTTCCTCGTCGGCAACATCGGCGGGGCGCTGACGCCGCTCGGCGACCCGCCGCTGTTCCTGGGGTTCCTGCGCGGCGTCGATTTCGGCTGGACCACGGTGGCGCTCTCACCCCCGATGGGGCTCGCGGCAGGCCTGCTGCTGGGCATGTTCTTCCTCATCGACCTTTATCACTGGAATCGCGAAGGCGCCGATTGGGCGAAAAGCCGGGTGCCGCGCCAGCTCCGCATCGAGGGCTGGCACAATTTCATCTATCTGGCCACCATCATCGGCGCCGTGCTGGCGAGCGGGATCTGGCAATCGCACATCGCCCTGAAGCTCGGGTTCGGGGTCGAGGTGATGCTCGAGGATGCGGCCCGCGATGCGGCCTTGCCGATCATCGCCTTCGCGTCCTGGCACTCGACGCGGCCGCAAATCCGCATCGAGAACGCCTTCGCCTGGACGCCGATCCAGGAGGTCGGGATCCTCTTCGCCGGCATTTTCGTCACCATCATCCCGGTGCTGGATGCACTGCGGCTCGGGCCTTCGGGCCCGTTCGGCCCCCTGCTCGCCCTGGTGACCCGCCCGGACGGGATGCCGATCGACTGGGCCTATTTCTGGCTCACGGGCGGGTTGTCGAGCGTGCTCGACAATGCGCCGACTTATCTGGTCTTCTTCGACCTGGCGGGCGGCGATCCCGGCCGCCTGACGGGGCCCTTGGCCCGCACTCTGCTGGCCATTTCGACGGGTGCCGTCTTCATGGGCGCCAATACCTACCTGGGCAACGCGCCGAATTTCATGATCAAGGCCATTTGCGAGGAGCGCGGCATTCGCATGCCGGGCTTCTTCGCTTACCTTGTCTGGTCGGGCAGCATCCTGCTGCCGCTGTTCGTCTTGCTGACGCTGGTGTTCTTCCGGTAGGCGGATCGGCCTTGGCGCAAGCCTGCCGGCTGCGTGAGGCACGACCCCGAGCGGTCAGCCTTTCGCCTGCAAGTCCCGCAGCGCCGCCTCGACATCCGGCAGGATGCCTTTGACGATCACCGCGACCCCTTCGCGTGTCGGATGGAGGCCGTCGGAAAGGTGCAGTTCAGGCCTGCCTACCACGCCAGCCAGGAAGAAGGGGTAGAGCGGCACGTTATGCGTCTTGGCCAGACCCGAATAGATCGAGGCGAATTTGGCGCCGTAGTCGGGCCCGAGATTGGGCGCCGCGTACATCCCGGCCAGCAAGATTTCGATCTTTCGCTCCTGCAGACGCGCAATGATGCCGTCGATCGCCCGGCGGGTCACCGCGGGGTCGGTGCCGCGCAGCATGTCGTTGGCCCCGAGTTCCACGATGGCGAGGTCGGTGCCGTCGGGAACGGACCAATCGACCCGCTCCAGCCCGGCCGACGCCGTATCGCCGGACACGCCGGCATTGGCCACGGCCACGTCGAAGCCGTCGGCCTGCAACGCCTTCTGGAGCTGGGCCGGAAAGGCCGCATCCTCGGGTAGCTGATAGCCAGCCGACAGACTGTCGCCGAACGCCACGACCTGGAGGGTGCGCGCAAAAGCGGAACTGGAGGTCATGAGAGCCAGTGCGGCGAAGAGGAAAAGGGCAGGGAACTGAAATCGAAGCTTGGCGATCCCATATGGCTGGAGCGGCAGGTCTTCGATACGCGACGATATGCGGTCGCGGCAGGCCCGCTCAGGCAGGCGGAAGGGCAACGGATGCAGCAAACGGCGATCTCGCTCGACGATGTTCACGTCAGTTTGGGGCGGGGCGCGGCCCGAGTCCATATCCTCAAGGGCATCAGCTTGGCCATCGCCGCCGGCGAGGCGGTCGGGCTCACGGGACCGTCGGGGTCGGGCAAATCGACGCTGCTCGCGGTGCTGGCCGGATTGGAGCGCCCACAAAGGGGTAGCGTCCGAGTTGGGGGAATGCGGATCGACGATCTCGACGAGGACGCGCTGGCCCGCTTCCGTGGAGCCCGGATCGGCATCGTGTTCCAGTCCTTCCACCTCATACCGACCATGACGGCACGGGAGAACGTCGCCGTGCCGCTGGAACTGGCCGGCACGCCGGGCGCCTTCGACCGAGCCTCGGCCGAGCTGCGCCAGATGGGGCTCGGCGATCGGCTCGACCATTATCCGGCGCAATTGTCGGGCGGTGAACAGCAGCGCGTGGCGCTGGCGCGGGCGCTCGCCCCCGATCCGGCCATCCTGGTCGCCGACGAGCCGACCGGCAATCTCGACGAGGAGACCGGACAATCCATCATGGATCTGATTTTCGACGCGCGGCGGCAACGCGGTGCGACCCTTGTCCTTGTGACGCACGATCCCTCCCTGGCGGGACGGTGCGACCGCACGATCCGCCTGCGCTCGGGTCTGATCGAGGGCGAGGAGGCCGAAACGCGGCGTCCCGCCGCGGCGGCGGCGCGGTGAACGCTCCATTGCCGCAACAGCCGGCCGCGAAGGCGCCGCTTCTGCCGGTTTCCCTGCGGCTCGCCTGGCGCGATCTGCGCGGCGGCCTAGGCGGCTACTGGATCTTCCTTTTGTGCATCGCGCTCGGGGTGGCGGCGATCGCCGGCGTCGGATCGGTGGCCGGCGGCCTCAGGGATGGGCTGGCGCGCGAAGGCCGCACCATCCTCGGCGGCGACGCCGCCTTCTCGACCGTGTCGCAGCCGCTCGGCGACGCACAGCGGTCCTATCTCGCGGCCCGGGGGCGATTGTCGAGCGTGGTCGGAACCCGTGCCATGGCGCGCCATGGCGACAGCGGCTCGGCGCTCGTCGACATCAAGGCCGTCGACGAGCGATATCCCACGGCCGGCAAGGTCCTCCTCGAGCCGCCGCTGCAGCTGGCGAGGGCGCTCGCCGCGCAAGACGGAGCGTTCGGCATCGCGGCCGAGGACACGATCGCGACGCGGCTCGATCTCAAGGTCGGCGATCGCGTGACCATCGGCACCGCCGATTTCGCGCTGCGCGCCATCCTGCGCTCCGAGCCCGACAAACTCGCCGGCGGCCTCTCCTTCGCGCCGCGCGTGCTGATGAGCCAGGCCGCGCTCCAATCCTCGGGGTTGATCCAGCCCGGATCGCTGGCGCGCTGGACAGCCCGGGTCGATCTCGGCGGCGCGACGGTTGCCGGGGACGATGCGCTCGCGCGCTTCGTTGCCGACGCCAAAGCTGCGTTTCCCGAGGCCGGCTGGGAGATCAAGACCCGCAACAGCGTTTCCCCCGAATTCGACCGCAACCTCGGCCGTTTCACGCAATTCCTGACGCTGGTCGGTCTGACCGCCCTGGTGGTCGGCGGGGTCGGCGTCGCCAATGCGGTGCAGGCCGCCATGGAACGCAAGCGCGCCAGCCTTGCCATCCTCAAGGCTGTCGGCGCGCCCGGCCGTGCCGTGTTCGCCATGGGGTTGGTGCAGGTCCTGCTCGTCGCGGCACTCGGCGTCGCGGCCGGACTGGTGACTGGCGCCACTCTGCCCTTCATCGCCGTCGCGACCTTCGGGACCGTCATTCCGTTCCCGTTCGTCCCGTCGATTTATCCCGGCGCCTTGGGGCTTGGCGCCGTCTACGGCTTTCTCACCGCGCTGGTGTTCTCGCTCGGCGCGCTCGGCCGTGCCCACGACGTGCCGGTCTCGGCCTTGTTCCGCGACCAGGTCGAGCCCGACCCCTCGAAGCTGCGGCTGCCCTACCGGATCGCGCTCGCCATCGCCATTGCGGCACTGATCGGAGCTGCGGTCGGCTTTTCGTCCGATCATCGTTTGGCGGCCTATTACGTGCTCGCCACGCTGGCGGCCTTCATGCTTCTGCGCCTCGTGGCCTATGGCTTCGCGGCGCTGGCCCGCGCCTTGCCCCATCCCCGGAATGTGGAACTGCGCTTGGCGCTCGCCAACATCCATCGGCCCGGTGCGCTCACGCCTGCCGTGGTGCTGTCGCTCGGCCTGGGCTTGACGCTTCTGGTGGCGCTGACCCTGATCGACGACAACATCCATCGTCAGGTGAACCAAGGAAAGCCGGGCGTCACGCCGAGTTTCTTCTTCGTCGACATCCCGAACCGGGAAGCCGCTGCCTTCGATGGCTTCATCAAGTCCCATGCTCCCGGCGCCCTGGTCGAGCAGGTCCCCATGATGCGCGGCCGCATCACGGCACTCAACGGTGTCCCGGCCGACAGGATCAAGGCCAAGGAAGGCTCGGCCTGGGTGCTCGAAGGCGACCGCGGCATCACCTACAGCGCTGTGCCGCCGAGCGGCTCGAAGGTCGTTTCCGGCGACTGGTGGCCGGCCGACTATCATGATGCGCCGCTGGTTTCCTTCGATCGCGACATGGCCGACGGCCTCGGTCTCGCGGTGGGCGACACGGTAAGCGTGAATGTGCTCGGCCGCAGCCTGACGGCCAGGATCGCCAGCCTGCGCAAGATCGACTGGCAAACTCTCGGCATCAATTTCGTGATGGTTTTCTCGCCCAACAGTTTCGTCGGCGCCCCCCACATGGTTTTGGCGACGGCGGCCTTTCCGGGCCAGGACGTGCCGGCGCGCGAGGCGGCACTGGCCAAGGATGTCGCGGCGAGCTTCCCCACCATCACCACCGTGCGGGTGAAGGACGTGCTCGACGCCGTCAACGCCCTCGTGGGCAAGCTGGCACTGGCGACGCGGGGTGCGTCCGCGGTCACCATCGTGGCCTCGGTGCTCGTGCTGGCCGGCGCGCTCGCGGCGGGTCGCCGGGCCCGCATCTACGATGCGGTCGTGCTCAAGGTGCTCGGCGCCACCCGCAGACGTCTGCTTCTGGCATTCCTGCTCGAATACGGGATGCTCGGCTTGGCCACCGCGGTTTTCGGGGTCGCGGCCGGCAGCGCGGCCGCCTCTGCGGTGGTGGAACACGTCATGCATTTCGATTTCACGTTCAGCTGGCTCCCGGCGCTCGAAGCCGCCGCGGCCTCGCTTGCCGTAACGGTCGGGCTGGGACTGGTCGGCACCTGGCGCATCCTTGGCCAAAGGGCGGCACACTACCTGCGCCAGCCCTAGGCGAACCTTGGAGTGCAAGGCCAGGCACAACATTGGCACCGAACGTCTTTGACCGGGAGGAGATGTGAATCGATGATGGATAAGGTCGATGCGGTTCTATTCAGCCGCGAGTGGGAGGCTGCCTGGAATTGTCGCGACGTCGAAGCGGTGTTGAAGCATTTCCACGATGAAGCTGTCTTCACATCGCCGGTAGCAAAGCAGATCGGCTTCGCCGAGGTTGGCGTCGTAAAAGGGAAGGATGCGCTCCGTAGCTACTGGACCGCGGCATTGATGCAAAATCCCGACCTTCATTTTCAAGTCACCGCAGTCTATCAGGGCGTTGATACGATCGTGATCGCGTTTAGGAATCAGAAGGGCGTCGATCGCGTTGAAGTTCTTGTTTTCAAGCACGGTCTCGTGGTCGAGGGTCACGGCACCTTTGCGGTTAGCTGACGCGCCGCCTAGTCGATTTCAAACTGACCCACCACCCGCGCTCTCTGTGTCTTGACCTCGTCACCTTTCTCCAACATGACACCTGTGAATCAGCGGAGACGCGCTTTCCATGCTAGACGCCGTGACCACGATCCCCGAGGAGAAGGCCGGCCCCCTGCCCCGGCGGCGAACCGTCGGCGTTCGGGTGGGCAATGTCACGGTCGGCGGCGGCGCGCCGGTGGTCGTGCAATCGATGACCAATACCGACACCGCGGACGTCGAGGGCACGGCGCGGCAGATCGCGGCGCTGGCGCGAGCGGGTTCGGAGATTGTGCGTATCACGGTCGATCGAGACGAAGCGGCGGTCGCCGTACCGCACATCCGCGACCGGCTGGCCCAGATGCAAGTGGACGTGCCGCTCGTCGGCGACTTCCATTACATCGGCCACAAGCTCCTGGCCGATCATCCGGCCTGTGCCGAGGCGCTGGACAAGTACCGCATCAACCCGGGAAATGTCGGCTTCAAGGACAAGAAGGACCGGCAGTTCTCCGCCATCGTGGAAACCGCCATCCGGTACGGCAAGGCGGTGCGGATCGGCGCCAACTGGGGTTCGCTCGACGGTGAGCTTCTGACCGCCATGATGGACGAGAACGCCCGTTCGCCGAACCCCGCCGATGCGCGCGCCGTCACCCGCGAGGCCATGGTGCGCTCGGCCCTCTATTCGGCCGAACGCGCCGAGGAGATCGGTCTCGCGCGCGACCGCATCATCCTCTCGGCCAAGGTTTCGGCCGTGCAGGACCTGATCGCGGTCTATCGTACGCTGGCGTCGCGCTCGAACTACGCCATCCACCTCGGCCTCACCGAGGCCGGCATGGGATCGAAGGGCATCGTCGCCTCGTCCGCCGCACTCGGCATCCTGCTGCAGGACGGGATCGGCGACACGATCCGCGTGTCGCTGACCCCCGAGCCGGGCGGCGATCGCACGACGGAAGTCAAGGTCGCGCAGGAGATCCTGCAGACCATGGGGTTCCGGACCTTCGTGCCGCTGGTCGCCGCCTGTCCGGGCTGCGGCCGCACCACCTCGACCACGTTTCAGGAACTGGCGCGCGACATCCAGAATTACATTCACACCGAAATGCCGGAGTGGAAGACCCGCTATCCGGGCGTCGAGAACCTCAACGTCGCCGTCATGGGCTGCATCGTCAACGGTCCCGGCGAATCCAAGCACGCCGACATCGGCATTTCGCTGCCCGGCACCGGTGAAACCCCGGCCGCGCCCGTCTTCATCGACGGCAAGAAGGCCGTGACCTTGCGCGGCCCCCATATCGCGGCGGAGTTCAAGGCGCTGGTCGACGACTACATTCTCCGCCGCTTCGGTGTCTCGACCCAGGACGCGGCTGAGTAGGGCCGCTATCCGCCCAAAGGTAAATCGCTGCCTCGCCTCAGCCGGCGCCGGCCAATTGCGCCCGAGCGGCCCGTCTCGGACGCGTCGAGTTCCCCAGGTGCGATGTCCGAGATGGCCCAATAGTGCATGTCGCCGGCCACCCAGTCCCGGATTTGAAAGCCCTTATGCTGCACGCCTCGGTAGCTCGACGCCGATCTTGATCGTTGGGCTGTCCGCCGTTCCGACCCGCACCGGGCCTAGCCCGGCCAACAGGGTGAGGCCGAGCGCGCCGCCGAGCACGCTCATCCGGCGCCCGATCGGGCCGCCGTTCAATCGGAAGGAGTTCATATTGATTCTCGAAAAGGATCGAGGACGCGGCTCAGGCGCCGGCAAGCGATCGATCCAAACACCAGGGTTCTGGAGAAATATTCTTAACCAAGTATAAAACTTCAGCATCATATAGGACTTACAACTTAACTGCATATTATAGGCCTGTTATAATTTCGTATACACAGGAAAATGCTTCTATTCTGATCAGGACTGATCTCCTGAAGCAGCCGTTCTACAAGTTTTTCTTTGACCGAAGCGGCGCCACCGCGATAGAGTACGGTCTGATTGCGGGACTGATCGCGGTGGTCATCGTCACGGCACTTGGCGCCGTTGGAACAAGCCCAAACGCCAAGTTCACCAGCATTTCGACCGGCCTCAACTAAAGATGGTGCAAAGGCCTCTAACGTAAATCAGAGCCTTCGACGGGTCGGACAGTCGCCCGATCTTCCCGACTCACGACTGCTGCCAATGCAGCTCGCGGTCCACAGCCAGACCGGAAACCCCTTGGACGTACAGGTGGCGCCGCGCTTTCGGCCTCGAAGCCGCATTGCATAAAATTGACGACAAAAGAGTTTCGTTCACCATCTGGCTACTTTCCTTGGTCGCCAAGTGAAAATACTTAAGTTCTTCCGCCCTAAGTGAGTAAAGTATCCGGACCAATTCCGTCGTTCGAGGCGAGCCGTTATGAAGTTGCTCTCCCCGCAACGTTGAGCAGAACCGAAGCAGTCACGATGACACGATTTCGATCATTTCTCGGCGCCAGCGAGGCAGCATCGGCGGTGGAGTTCAGCTTCATTGCGCCGGTGCTGATTGTGCTTGTGTTCGGTATTCTCGAATTCGGTCTGATCATCTTCACGTTCATCTCAGCTGAAACCGCCGCCCGTGACGTCACTCGTCGCCTGTCCCTGAACCAAATAACCAGTTCCCAAGCGCCAGCGATCGCGACCGCGGAACTTCCAGGCTGGGCCTCCGCATCCGCGACCGTCACGGTGACCCAGAGTGCGCCGGCCGATCCATCCAACAATCAGTTCACGGTCAACATCGCGATACCTGCCAAGAAGGCGACGCCCACGAACGTTCTCAGCTGGGCCTACGGCACGATTACGTTAAAGGCGGCTGTTACAATGCAACAAGAGCCAACGTCATGAAATTCGTCCAACGTTCGTTTTCCGAGTGCGAGAGCGGGAGCTCGGCGATAATCTTCGGCCTGGGCGCGGTCGCGTTCGTAGGCATGGCCGCCCTATCCGTTGATGCCGGTATGCTCTATTATAACAAGGCGAGGCTACAAGCTGCAGCTGAAGCTGCGGCTCTTGCTGCAGCCAAGAAACTGCCAAATCAAACAGATGCGCAAGCGCAAGGTCTGTCATTGGCGTCCTTGAACGTGCCGACCGGCTTTGGCACCGTGACCCAGTCCTCGGATGTGCAAACCGGGACCTTCGATGCGACCCAAAAATCCTTCGTGGCGACCGCGACCAACCCCAACGCGGTGAAAGTTTCCGCCCACCGTACGGCGTCAAACGGCAATGCCGTCGGCCTCTCGTTTGCAACCATGTTCGGCAAGACTTCGTCAGACGTTTCCGCGACCGCAATAGCGCTGCATGGCTTTCCTGGTACATGCCTCTATGCTCTAGACCCGAGCGCGGCGAGTGCGTTGGACATCAAAGGAAGTTCTATCGTCACCATTCAGAACTGCGGCGTGCAGGTGGATTCCAGCAATTCGCAAGCCTTGAACGTTACCAATAACGCCACGCTCACGGCGAAGAGCATCTGCGTTGTTGGGGGGGCAAGTGGCTCGACCGTTCCTGCGCCTACCACGGGATGCCCCTCGAAATCCGACCCACTGTCCTACCTTCCGGCTCCCGCTCCGTCGACTTGCAGCGGCGTATCCTCAGGACCGTTCTTTCCAGGCACCTACTGCGGTAACCTGACCGTGTCAAATACGACCGTGAATGCCGGCATCTACTACATCCAGGGCGGTCACTTATCTTTCAAAGGCACTGTGTCCGGCAGTGGCGTGATGTTTTACCTCGATAAGAACTCGTACTTCGATGTCACGTCTTCAGCGAACATCAGCGTGTCTGGGCCAACGTCTGGAACGTACAAAGGAATTTCATTTTTCCAGGCGCGGGATACGCCATCTTCGGTTACGGACACCATCACCGGCGGGGGCGCAATTTCCC
>JBBPYT010000247.1:0-5264 GCA_038199665.1 Hyphomicrobiales bacterium | reverse complement strand
GATGCCCCGATGTGCGGAACCTGTTTGCCTTCTCTGCGGGTGCGACCCGTCAGCGCTCAAAACCTGGCGGGCGACGAAGGACGGGAACCAACGAGGAAGGCCAGCCTCAGGATTGCAAGACGAACGGAACCAAGCGCGGTTTCACCGGTTCGATTATATTGCGCTGCAGCATTTCTCGGAATTTTCCGAGTCATCGTGCGCGCCGCCAAACCGGGATGCAAATCGATGGCCTTTCGTCGTTCAAAAGCACGTCTTGTCAAAAATCATCATTCGGCATCTCTCGGCCGGAAGCAGCTCGCCGGCGTGACCTCGCACCCGTACGCAGTGGCCACCGCGGTCGCGGTTAGCGTGCTGGCCGTCTCTGCCCTGGTGAACCGTCAACTCGCCAAGAAAGCCGAGCGCGACAATCCTCCGGCCGGACGATTCCTCGAAATAGACGGTGTGCGGCTCCACTATGTCGAGCGGGGCGAAGGCGAACCTCTCGTCCTGCTGCACGGCAACGGCAGCATGATTCAGGATTTCCAGTCGAGCGGCCTGATCGACACGGCCGCCAAGAACTACCGCGTCATCGTTTTTGACCGTCCGGGATACGGCCATAGCGAGCGTCCTCGCACCACGGTCTGGACTCCCGAAGCCCAAGCCGACCTGTTCCACCGAGCCCTTGTGCGGATCGGCGTCTCTCGTGCAACCATCCTCGGGCATTCGTGGGGCGCTTCGGTCGCAGTGGCGCTTGCGCTGAAATACCCTGAAGCGGTCGACGGATTGGTTCTGGCCTCGGGATATTATTATCCGACCGTGCGGGCCGACGTTGTGGTCTTGTCCGGACCGGCAGTGCCGGTGATCGGCGACGTCTTGAGCCACACCCTCTCGCCGTTCATCAGCAGACTGATGTGGCCGCTCGCCATGAGCAAGATCTTCGGCCCGACGCCCGTCCCGGAAAAGTTCAACGGCTTTCCGAAGGAGATGGCTCTTCGTCCGTCTCAGATTCGTGCCGGTGCAGAAGAGGCGGCTCTCATGATCCCTGACGCCTTCGCTGTTCGCGGGAACTACGCCGATCTGAACATGCCTCTGGTCATCATCGCCGGTGAGGAAGACCGGCTGATCGACATCGACGCACAGTCGGCCCGGCTTCACCGCCAGGTAGAGCAGAGCACTTTGCACCGGGTTCCCGGGGCCGGTCACATGGTCCATCAAACCGCAACGGACTTGGTCATGTCCGCGATCGACGAAGCAGCGACAACGAATCGACGGCATCGGCAGACCGGGATTGTGCCTCGCGCAGCTTAAAGGATCGGAGCATACGACGCGATGTGCCTGCGCACATTCGTTCTGACAAGCGGCTGAGCCCTTCTGGCGCCAGCCACTCGACAACCCGCCCAAGGGCGGGTTTATTGCGCCCGACAGGCAAGGCAACGAGTCATGCCGAACTCATTGCATCTCGAGCTGTGGTGAACACTTCCGCTTTGCCGCACGTCCGCGAGGGCGTTGGATGTTATGAATGGTCCGGGACGCGCTCGCGAACCGAGGAGGCTTCCCGAGAGCCGTCGAGGCGGATCGAAGGAACGCCTTGCGATCCGCTCTCCTTAGCGGCGACACGCGCTAGTTCACTGCAACAGGTGCCGCGGATTGCGGCAAAACGACGAAGACGCTCTTGAACTCGGTATACTCGTCGAACCCGTTCTGGCCGATTTCGCGGCCGTTGCCGCTTTGCTTGTAGCCTCCGATGGGCATCTCGGGCCCGCCCTCGCCGAAGCCGTTGATCCAGGTACGGCCGGCCCGTATCCCGCGCACGGTCCTCAGTGCCAAGCCGAGGTCGCGCGTCCACACACCTGCCGATAGCCCGTACACCGTGTTGTTCGCCTTCGTCACGGCCTCCTCCGGCGTATCGAACGAAAGAACCGTCAGCACCGGTCCAAAGATTTCGTCGCGGACGATCGACATCGAAGGCTGGACCCCGGAGAATATGGTCGGCTCGTAGAACAGCCCGCCCGTTGTCCCAAGGCGGTGACCGCCGATCACCATTTCGGCCCCGGCCTTCACGCCCGAGTCGACATACGCCTCCACTTTTTTCAGATGGTCCGGTGAGATCAGCGCGCCGACATTCGTCCGCTCGTCGAAGGGATCGCCGACTGTGATGTGGGCAGCGCGGCTCCGCAGCTTGTCGAGCATTTTCGAAGCAATCGAGCGTTCGACGATGAGTCGACTACCGGCGATGCAGGTCTGCCCGCAATTGTCGAAGATGCTGCCGGCGACCTTCGCCGCGGCCGCGTCCAGATCGGCATCGGCGAAGACGACCTGGGGGCCTTTGCCGCCGAGTTCAAGCCCGACACGTTTCACCGTCGCCGCCGCCTTCTCTCCGATCAGGCGGCCGACGCGAAGCGAGCCGGTGAAGGCCACCATGTCGACGCCGGCATGCTCGGCCAGGGTCTGACCGGCAGGATCACCGAAACCCGTCACGACGTTGAACACCCCGTCCGGCATACCGGCCTCGCGCGCCAATTCGGCGAGGCGGATCGTCGCGCCAGAGGTGAATTCGCTGGGCTTGACTACTACCGAGCAACCGGTCGCCAGCGCCCAGGGAATCCGTTCGCAGACAATGATCAGCGGATAGTTCCACGGCGTGATGACCGCTACCACGCCGATCGGCTCTCGGAGGACGAGGCCGAGCGCGCTCTGGCCGTACTGCTCATGGGTGGTGCCGGCCAGGGAGCGGGCAGCGCCGGCGGCGAAGCTCCAGCAGTCCGCCGCATAGCCGATCTCGCCCCGCGCGCCGACGAGCGTCTTGCCGACTTCAAGCGACTCGAGCGTCGCCAACTCTTCGCGGTGCTCGAGGATCAGTTCGCCGACGCGGGCGATGATGCGCGAACGCTCGGCGCCAGGCATTCGCGACCAAGGCCCTTCATCAAAGGCGCGGCGAGCAGCCGCGATTGCCTTCTCAACGTCCGCGGCGGCCGCCCTCGGCCACTCGCCAACAACCACGTCGGGCCACGCCGGGCTGTGCCGCTTTATCGTCTCGCCCGACTGAGCACCGATGCTCTTGCCGTCCACGAGCATTTGGTAGCGGCGCGTCTGGAGCAGCCGCGAATCGTCGGCGCGCGGCTCAATGAAGGCGATCCCCATGGTAGCTCTCCTCTTTCTGCGTGGTCGTCGTAATTCATCCTATGACAGTATGATTTTTTCTGCTAGCCTTTTTGGGCGCGAACGGCAGTCCGAGGTTCAGGTCCGGTCACGCGGCACAGGTCCATCAGGCGCTTCCGCTTGTCGCACGATTTCCATGGTAATAGTATGACCATGTGAATAAGATCGGAATGATCCCACACGTGATCCGCTCAAGCGCAAACATCAAAGGGAAGGACGTCAGATGAAATCGATGAGTTTTGCCACAGCTACGCTGGCCCTGATGCTCGGCGCGTTGTCGGCTCACGCCGCGGACAACGTCGTAAAGATCGGAGTCGTCGCCGCAGAGACCGGCGATTTCGTTTCAGCCGGAAACACCATCCCGGCCGCAGTCAAGCTTGCGGTCAAGGAGATCAACGACGCCGGCGGGTTCAAGGTCGGCGACAAGACCTACAAACTCGAGGCGTACTATCGGGACGACCGTACCAACATCGATACAGCGATCGCTGCTGCGCGGGAGCTGGTGAACGACGTCGCCGTCCAGGCTATCTGGGGCACCGAGTCCCATGACTTCTCGGTCGCAATGAGCAAGATCACAGGGCCGGCGAAGGTCCTGCAATTCACCGGCAACAGTTCGCTCGGCGGCGTGCTGAATGACGCGTCGGTTGCTCCCGGCGGTCCCGAGCGCTACGCCTTCCAGACCGAGCCTCAGGAATTCGAGCGCAGTGGCAGCACCGCCAACGGCGTGTTCAAGCTGCTGCCTCCGATCATGGACCCCAAGCCGACGAAGTCGGTCGTTCTGGTCGCCGACGACCTCGGCGGTCAATACCTGACCAAGCATTACGTAAAGGCGCTTGAGTTCCATGGGCAGACCGTCGACCAGATCTTCTATCCGCCGGATACAAAGGACTTCACCGCCCTCCTGACTCGCATCAAGGGCGAGCATCCCGACATCGTCCACATCTGGTACAATCCCGATGAGACGCTCGTCGCCCTCCCGCAAGCCATCCAGCTGAACGTGGCCCCTTCCTATTTCGTCATCGGAGTTGATCCGGGCGTGTGGAAGGACCGCAAGCTCACGGCGCCGGTGCCGGTGACCATCAGTTGCATCGCGCTGTGCTGGGGGCAGCCTCCGTCGCAGAAGGTGACGGACTACTTCGACCGCTACTTCGGGCTCGGCGCGCAGAAGGGACCCCAGGCGTCGGTGTCGTTGCTCTACTACGACTACGTGCACTGGTACGTCGAAGCGCTGCAGGCTGTCGGCAAGGTCGACGATCCCGACGCGGTCGTGGACTACCTGCTCAAATCGAAGCACGACGGCGTGCTCGCTCAGGTTCCGCTTGAGTTCAATCCCCACCACCAGGTGATCCACGTCGCAACGGAAGTGTGTCTGGTAAAGCCAAACACGACCGACAGCTTCGACTGCGCGCTGGAGCAGCCCCCGGCAGTACCGCCTCCCGGCGATGCGGGCGGCTAGACTTTCGCCGGGCACAGACTCGAAACGGACGATCTCTCCTCTTTTCTTGCAAAGAACGTCCGTTTCCTTTTAAATTTGAAGAAGGGGCTGCTGAAAACAACACTCGATAAATTTAGTGCTTGGTTCGAAGCGCGCGAGACGAATATGAACATTTTCATCCAGCAACTCGTGAACAGCTTTTCGATGGCCAGCGTGATTATTCTTATTGGCATCGGCATTACGATTATTTTCGGACTTACAGGCATCATTAATTTCGCCCATGGCGAATTCCTGATGGTCGGCGGGATGTTCACCTGGCTGCTGGTCAGCCACGACGTCAATTTCTTCCTGGCACTGATCGCTGCCGCCGTGCTCGTTGCAGGCCTCGGCTTCGTGCTCGAGCGCGGCATCTTCCGTTTCACGCTGTCGCGACCGATGAACGGGTTCATCGTGTCGCTGGGGTTGATCGTGCTCTTGCAGCATGTCGCCATTCGCCTCTGGAATTCCTACCAGAAGAGCATCCCCGACCCCATCGGCGTGGTCTGGGAAGTGGGTGGCGTCCGCATCATCGCCATACGCGTGGTCGTCGTGGCCGTCACGGCGGCCGCGGTCGCGATAACCTTCTTTGTCATTACGCGAAGCCGGTACGGCCTCGCCCTTCGGGCCAGCGTCGCGGACCAGGAAACGGCCG
>JBBPYT010000246.1:0-3060 GCA_038199665.1 Hyphomicrobiales bacterium | reverse complement strand
TTAAAGATGGTCGGGTGTCCAAGAGACCATTGCTCATTGACGGCCTCGTTCCGCGCCATGTCCAGCCGCGGATCGAAGCGGCCTTCAAAGATACGAGGGTCGTTCTGATTGTCGGCCCTCGGCAAGCCGGAAAAACGACTCTTGCCCGCCAGATCAAGGCCTCTGCGACCGTGAAGCCGAGCGACTTCCGTGGACTGCGGAAATTGCAAGAGGCAGTCGGCGACCGCTTCGTCCACGGGCTTCTGCTGCACGATCACGACCGGGTGACGCCCTTCGGTGAAAAGCTTCATGCGGCCCCAACATCCTGCCTTTGGGACATGTAGGTTCGGGCGAGAGACCTTCGTTCATCGGTAATGATCGGGGCTTTTCTGGGCGTAACCGCGAGTCTGGCTCAAGCGCAGCAGCACGCGCTCGGCCGCTTCCGGGATCACGGTTCCAGGGGGGAACACGAAAGCCGCACCGGCGGCTTCGAGCGCCGCGATGTCCTCGGGCGGCACGACACCCCCGACCACGATCATGATGTCGGACCCACCTTTACGGGCCAGAGCCGCGGAGAGTTCGGGCACGAGCGTCAGATGCCCGGCCGCGAGCGAGGAGACACCCAGCACGTCGACCGCATCATCGACGGCCTGCCGGGCCACCTCGTCAGGCGTGGCGAAGAGCGGGCCGACATCGACCTCGAAGCCGAGGTCCGCAAAGGCCGAGGCGATGACCTTCTGGCCGCGGTCATGCCCGTCCTGGCCTATCTTGGCGACCAGGATGCGGGGCTTGCGGCCGTCATCCTCGGCGAAGGCCGCGGTCAGCCGCCTGACCCGTTGGATCGCATCGCGTCCGCGCCCGCTTTCGCCGGCATAAACCCCGGAAACCAGCTCCGCCTTGGCCCGGTGGCGGCCCCAGGCGGCTTCCAGCGCGGACGAGATTTCGCCGACGGTGGCGCGAGCGCGCGCCGCATCGATCGCGAGCGAAAGGAGGTTCGTGCGCCCTCGTGCTCCTTCGGTCAGGGCCGCAAGCGCCGCCTCGACGGCCGCTCTGTCGCGCTCGCTCCGCAACTTCGCCAAGCGTGCAATCTGCGCGGCTCGTACGGCGCGGTTGTCGACCCTGAGAGTATCGAGCGGCGGCTCGTTGTCGGGCCGGAACCGGTTGACGCCAACCACCACCTGCTCGCCCGCGTCGATGCGGGCCTGGGTGCGGGCCGCAGCTTCCTCGATGCGCCGCTTCGGGAGCCCGGCCTCGATGGCCCGACCCATGCCGCCAAGGGCTTCCACCTCGTCAATGTGAACCATCGCGCGCCCGGAGAGATCGGCCGTCAGCCGCTCCACGTAGAAGGAGCCGCCCCACGGGTCGATGCTGCGCTTCGAGCCCGCTTCATGCTGCAACACGAGTTGCGTGTTGCGGGCGATGCGTGCCGAGAAATCCGTCGGCAGCGCCAGGGCCTCGTCGAGCGCATTCGTGTGGAGCGATTGCGTGCCGCCGCCCACGGCGGCCATCGCTTCGATGGTCGTGCGGACGACGTTGTTGAACACGTCCTGCGCGGCGAGCGACCAGCCCGACGTCTGGCAGTGGGTCCGCAGCGCCAGGGATTTTTCGGAGTTCGGCCGGAAATCTTGGACGAGGCGTGCCCAGAGGAGGCGCGCGGCGCGCAGCTTCGCCACCTCCATGAAGTGGTTCATGCCGATACCGAAGAAGAAGGAAAGGCGCGGCGCGAAGCCGTCGATGTCGACGCCCGCCTGAAGCCCGGCCCGAATATACTCGATCCCGTCGGCCAGCGTATAGGCGAGTTCGAGGTCGGCGGTCGCGCCGGCTTCCTGCATGTGGTAGCCGGAAATCGAGATCGAGTTGAACCTCGGCATATGGGCGGCCGTGTAACTGAAGATGTCGCCGACGATGCGCATCGATGGTCCGGGCGGGTAGATGTAGGTGTTCCGGACCATGAACTCCTTCAGGATGTCGTTCTGGATGGTGCCGGACAGCTTGTCCGGCGAGACACCCTGCTCTTCGGCCGCCACGATATAGAGCGCCATGATGGGCAGAACGGCCCCGTTCATGGTCATCGAGACGGACATCGTGTCGAGCGGGATTCCGTCGAAGAGCTGGCGCATGTCGAGGATCGAATCGATCGCCACGCCCGCCATGCCGACGTCGCCCGAAACACGCGGATGATCGGAATCGTAACCCCGGTGCGTGGCAAGGTCGAACGCTACCGACAGGCCCTTCTGCCCTGCCGCCAGATTGCGCCGATAAAAGGCGTTCGAGGCTTCCGCCGTGGAAAATCCCGCATATTGGCGGATCGTCCAGGGCTGGGTGGTGTACATGGTCGGGTAGGGCCCGCGCAGGAACGGCGGTAGGCCGGGGAAACTCGCAACCGCCTCGAGCCCGGCCCGATCGGCGGCCGAGTAGGCGCCTTTGACCGGAATGCCTTCGGGCGTCGCCCAGGGTTCGCCGACCTTAGGCCCGCGGTCCGTCCCGGCCTCCATCGGGCCTTTCTGTGGCGGGAAACCGATGCTGCTGAAATCCGGAACGGCACTCATGGGCATGCCCCGTGTAGTCGCCCTGATCTTCGCACACATCCTGACGAGACAGAAAATGCCTCAGCATCAGCCCTGATCCTGAGCCGGGTCCGGAGGAGCCGTGTCCAAGGACGAGGGCGGCAGCTCGATCCCTTGTCCTTCGACGCGGCGGGGATGCGCCGACTCAGGAAGAGGGATCTGATGACGTGAGCTACCGCCAACTCGGTTCTCGAAGTCCTCGGCGGCGCGGCGGGAAGGCAAAGGCTCCGCCCTGAGCGGGCCGACGGCGAGCGACGCGATATACGGCGGCGCCGGCAGCAGGACCGCCGGCGGGATCTCGTCGTCCTGCATGAACATGGTCGCGCCGACGAGCGCGTCCCGGCCGTCCTCCAGCCGCGCTCGGCGTTGGTCACGGACAGCGGCGACCCGGCTCTGAATTTCTCCGGCAGCCAAGCTCGCCGCGATGCCTCCCTCCCGCTCGATCTCCCGAAACATGGCCCAGGCCTTTTCACACAGGCCCTGCGTGAGCGTCTCGAAAAGCCCTGCCCCGCTC
>JBBPYT010000245.1:0-2142 GCA_038199665.1 Hyphomicrobiales bacterium | reverse complement strand
TGGTAGCGGAGGAGGGACTCGAACCCCCGACACGCGGATTATGATTCCGCTGCTCTAACCAGCTGAGCTACCCCGCCCATGGGTGAACGTCCACGATCCGATCCGCGATATAGGTGGGGCAGAGCGGTGCTGTCAACCAAACGTACTCAAAGTGATCCTGCGTTCCCGAGCCCGGATAACGAGCATCCCAACGTCCGTCTGTCGCCTCGTCGTGAATGGCGGCAGCGAGCGCGTCAACTCCGGGAAGTGCATCGTGCAACCAGTCAAGCGCCAATCACTGGCTCGCCTGAGACCCCACCGTGTCGGGACCTTCCGGCGCAGCTTTTGACTGGGACTTCGCGGAACGACCCCTGGTTCCGACGATGGCTTCCATGAGACTGTAAAGCCTCAACTTCACCTGCTCGTCCTCGATCGCATGCAGAAGTCTGATGATCTTTATGTCATAGCCCGTGCTGACGCGGGATTTTCTGCGCCTTTCAACAATTTCGGCGGGGTCGCCGCGGCTTTCATCTGCCTCGGTGTTCAAGTCTTCAAAGAAAAATGTGATGTCCTTGTCTAGAACCCTGGCGATGTTCATGAGCTGGCTGGCGCTGATCCGATCCTTGCCAAGCTCATATTTCTGCACTTGTTGAAAGGAAATACCGAGTTGTTCGCCCAGCGTGGTTTGGGAGATCTTCTTCTCGATTCTCGCAAAGCGGACGCGTGCCCCGAGATGGCGGTCGATCGCTTGATTTCTGCGCGCCATCATAACCCTCTTTGGTAATCAAGAATTAATGCAATTAGCATAATTTATTTAAAATGACCACGAGGCCGCCTTTAGACAATGGGCGTAGTCCAGGCGGCGTCGAACGGAACTAATGCTCAATGGACCGGCTCGGACGCCGCCCTTTTTTGCGATACGACCGTGGCGTCGGCCACGTGTTTCGGCCCGGAAGTCTGCTTGTCGTATTCCTCGCGGGCCGCAGCGACGGCGGCGTCGAGGCAGAATGCCAGAACATCGAAGTCCAACCGCTTTGCTTCGTCTCTGGCATAGGTGATCAGGCGGACGAGGGCCGCCATACCTTGGGTTGCAGTCTCGCTCGACCGATCGTCAAAGGGATTGGATTCCGGAGCCTTGTGACATCTCATGCTGCATTCCCTGGCGCCTGCCCGAAAATACATCGGCGATCGCCGAACCAAGTCGTGTATTTCGCAACCTCCCGAGCGCTCTGGCAATTGTGTGCACTTCGCGCGCCCGAAATCAATTTGAAAATCCGTGTGTCCACGAAGCTTTCTTTCCGAACAGCTTCGTCCCGGACGCGTCGACCACCGGTCATCGTTCAAACTGGATCGGAAGGAGCCCACATCGAGGCCATGGAGCACGATCTCGCCGAAGAAACGGTTGCTGAAGGTCGTTCCGCCGGGCCACCACCGCTCGGAAGCGGCGTGGTCGGTCACACGCTCCTCACAAAGCGAAAGCTTGGCCGACCGCAGGCCCCCGAACAAGAAGATGGTGGTACCCATCAAACTGCCGTCTGCGGCACTTTTCCCGGCTTTGTGCGTTCCCTCGCGGGGTCACATCAGGGGATAAACTCATGCGCGGATTTATGATTGCCGCTTTGTGCGCCGGCACGATCGCAGTTTCCACCGGGGCCGAAGCGAAAGGCTGCCTCCGGGGTGCCATCGTGGGCGGCCTTGCGGGACATTTTGCTGGCCATCATGGATTGCTGGGGGCGGCGGCGGGATGCGCGGTCGGCCACCATGTGGCAAACCGGCCGCCGAAAGCCGCGCCGGGCCGGCTTCCTGATCCTAATCGCTGAGCCCCGCGATCCTGCAAAACAGCTCGGCACCATGGTGCCCCTGCGGATGGGCGTCTGCGGACGCCCGTCACTCTGCTCAAACACCATTGCCGGCATGTAAAGCCGCAATCAGTAGCGCCGCAGCAAGCTGACCAGTTTTCCCTGGATGCGGACGCGGTCCGGCCCAAAGATCCGTGTTTCATAGGCCGGGTTGGCGGGTTCGAGCGCGATCGAAGCGCCTCTTCGACGGAGCCGTTTCAGGGTTGCTTCCTCGTCATCGACCAGCGCGACGACGATGTCGCCGGTATCGGCATTGTCCTGCTTGCGGATGATCACCGTATCGTTGTCGAGAATGCCGGCATCG
>JBBPYT010000244.1:0-14436 GCA_038199665.1 Hyphomicrobiales bacterium | reverse complement strand
GTCGAGGAGGCCGAGACGGCCTGAGTTTCTCCGGCCGGGAAGGCGGGACTTGGCGTTTCGGTAGACCGGCGAGTGCCGCTTCAGATCGACCCCGCCTCGACCATGTAATTGTTGGCCGTGCACATGGCGGAATCGTCGGAGGCGAGGAACAGCACCATCCTGGCGAGGTAGATCGGCTCGATCGGATCGGGCAGACATTGTCGCTTGAGGTGGCGTTCCAGTGCCTCCGGCGTCGCCCAAAGCTGCTTCTGGCGCTCGGTCATCACCCAGCCGGGCACCACCGTATTGACCCTGATCCGGTGTCTGCCGAGATCGCGCGCGAAGGAGCGGGTCATGCCGTGCACGGCCGCCTTGGCGGACGTGTAGACAGGCATGCCGCCGGCGGCCTCCCACCAGGAATTCGAACCGAAGTTGACGATGGATCCCCGGCCGGCCGCGATCATGTCAGGGGCTACCGCCTGGATGGCGAAGAACATGTGGCGCAGGTTGGTGGCGATCCGCTCGTCATAATAGTCGGGGGTCACGTCTTCCCAGCCATGCCGGTCGTCCCGGGCCGCGTTGTTGACCAGGACAGCGGCCGGCCCGACGCTCGCCTTCAGCCCCGCAAAGGCGCGCTGCAGAGCCGCGATGTCGCGCAGGTCGCAGGCCTCGAAGGCGATTTCGGCGCCCCCCTTCCGCAGCTCCTTCGCCAAAGCGCGGCCGCGCTCCGCATCGATGTCGACGAAGCCGACGCGCGAACCCTGCCCCGCAAAAGCCCGCAGCGTGACCTCGCCGATGCCGGAGGCTCCCCCGGTGATGTAGACGACAGCCCCCTTGAGGCTGGGATAGGTCGTGGTGGACACTGGCGGCTCCCCGTGTTGATGCGCATTGATAAAGTGCCGATCCATCCGTCGGCTCAGGCGTTGCGGATGGAGATCGACAGGTTGAGAGTTGTGGCGAACGCGACCCACACAACGTAAGGCACGAAGCAGAGTCCGGCCCGGCGATCCACTGCATGGAAACGCCAGCCCGTGACGGCCACCGCAACCAGCAGCGCCAGGATCACGACAAGGGGCCGCAGGGCTGTGGGCTGCGAAGAATGCGAAGGACCATGCGGCATTCAACCCGATCTGCACCAGGAAGGCACGAATGGCGCCACGGCGGTCGGGGACGTAGTCCGGCTGGCGCAAAACGCGGTAGAACGCATAAGCCATGAGCAGGTAGAGCACCGTCCAGGCCGGGCCGAAAAGCCAGTTGGGCGGGTTGAAGGAAGGCTTGGCCAGCGTTTCGTACCAGCCGAGATTGGGAATCGTCGCCAGATTGCCGAGGAAAAACGCGATCGCGACGGGCGCCGCCGCCGCTGCGGCATTTAGCACGAGTTTGGAGCGAGGCAGGGGGGTGGAGATGGTCGGCATCGACGGTTCCGTAGCTTCCAGGCGGAAGCTGACCGTGACTTCGCGCCCACGGCTTGATTGCGCAAGCCCTTTCGGCGCTGACGAGACGGCGGCCGCTCCCCCCTGGGCTCTTTTCGCAGAAGTGCGAAAGCCTTACCACTGGCGAACCGAATCAGGAGGACCCGATGCGCTTCCGGACACCGCCCTTGAACGCCGCACTGGTGGCTGTGGCGCTTGGCACCCCGACCCCGAGCAGCAGCATCGTGCTGGCGCAGAACAGCTTGCCGGCCGGCTATGGGATCCAGGCCTATACGCCGCGGGATTTCCGCTTGCCCGAGGGCGCCGGATGTTCGGGCGACATCGCCCGCTGGCAGGCCGTGCAAGCCAACGATTATGCCAGCGGCAATGTCAATCTGCGCGTCTACAACCAGATCCAGAACGAGATCGCCCGCGCGGCCCAGGCCTGCTCGGCGGGGCACGACGGCGAGGCCCGCAGGCTCATTGCGTCCTCGAAGGCTCGGCACGGCTACCCGCAATGATCAGGGCGTCAAGACGGCCCGCAGATAGGCCGCGCAGGAGGACTGAACGGACGGCCCGATGTCCGCGACTCGGCGGATGATGTGCATGCGTGCCAGTTCTGGCTTGTCCTCGCTCGCCAGGAAAGCGTGAATCCGGGCCGCCAGCGCCTCGGCCGGCTCGGGCGAGCGGGCACGCTTCATGAACCCCACCCGACGCGAATCCATCACCAGGGTGAAGCCGTCGTCGAACGCCACTTCGCCCGGCCCGATCCCGGTTTCTTCCGCAAGTTCGCGCCTGACGCTGCCGTCGAGATCGACGTTGCCGTCGCGGATGTCGCTCGGATCCGGGGTTCCGGACGGGAAGTAAAGCCGGCCGGCATTGGCCGTATGCGGCGCCATCTCTCCCACCAGGAAAGCGCCGTCGGAGGAGGAGAGCGCCGCCATTCCGAAGCCATTGCGGACGCCGGCGGCCGGAAAACCGAAGTCCCGCCAGGCGATGAAGGCCTTGAACTCGGCTTCGAGATAGGCGCCGCGAAACACGCCCCGGCCATCCGCATCGGTGTCCAATGCGCCGCGATGCTGGAGCAGAACCCGGCCGTTGAACAAACTGGGCTTGCTTCTGACGAGGTCGCGCCAATGCGTCTCGATATCCGACGCCCGGTCGCGGGCGAAAGCCCATGCGATTCCTTCGAATACGCAGTCGACCGAATGAACCTCGACGATCTCTTCCGGTCCGCTCATAGGTCGATCGTGCCCTGCGACACCACAACGGCATCGCCGCCGATCGAGGCAGCGGTCAGCGCTCCGCCGTCGATGTCGAGGCCCAGCGTGATGATGCTTGGACGCCCCATGGCAAAACCCTGACGGATGGTGATCGTATGGTCGCCGTCGGCGAGCCGGTCGAAGCCGGGAAGCGCACCGGCGAATGCCGCGACGGCCGAGCCGGTGGCGGGATCCTCGGGAATGCCGAAGGTGGGCGCGAACATGCGGGCATGAAAGGCCGGCCTTTGCGGGGTCCCGTCCCGAGCGTAGATGAAGACTTCCAGCTCTTCAGGCCAACGCCCGAGGTCGGGCCAGGCGCGGTCGACCGCGGCGACGCTCCTCGCCGGAACCAGGGTGAAGGGCACGCCTGCCGACATCAGCACCGGACCATGGCGGTCAAATCCGATGTCGGCTTCATCGATCGACAGTGCGGCGGCAAGTGCCTCGTTCGGCAGGGCATCGCCCACTCGTGTCGGCAATCGCGGCAGCGTGAAGCTCGCCCGCGTCTGGCCTCGATCGCGCCGCGCGATGCAGTTGACGATGCCGATCTCTTCCTCGAGGACCACGGAGAGGTCCTGCTTTCCGAGCAGCTCCGGGGCGCGTTGTTGAGCCAACAGCACCGCGGTGCCGACCGTGGGGTGGCCGGCGAAGGGCAATTCGCGGCCGGGCGTGAAGATCCTGACCCGCGCCGTGTTCACCGGATCGCGCGGCGAGAGCACAAACACCGTCTCGGACAGGTTGAATTCCCGCGCGATCGCCTGCATGCGCTCCTGGTCGAGCCCTTCTGCGTCGAGCAGCACGGCGAGCGGATTGCCGGCGAGGGCGGTGTCGGTGAACACGTCGAGTGTAAAGAAGCGGCGGCGCATCGGCAGTCCCGGTCGGCAGGAGTCGTGCCGGTCGGGATATACCGAGGCCTCGATCAAGGCTACCCGCGGCTTTCCCGGCCCGGCGCTTTACCCGCCTGACGGTTGCGCATGGTCGATCAATGGCCGGTTTCGTCGGCGCCGCGGGTGGCTTCGAACAGGAACCAGGTGCGGCGCTCGGTCTCGTCGATATAGACTTCGAGAAGGCTCGCGGTCGCCACGTCGTTGTGCTTGTCGCAGATTTCGTGCGTCTCGCGCATATTGGCCGCAACGCTCTTGTTGTCGACCATGAGTTCGCGCAGCATACCGAGAGGCGATACGAAGTCGGCGTTGTTGTCCTTGACGCGCGATTTGCTGCCGATCTCGCCGATGGAATGGAGCGTCCGCTTGCCGAGCTTGCGGACCCGCTCGGCGAGCGGATCGGTCGTGGCGAAGATCTGGTCGGACTGCTCGTCGAGCATGAGATGGTAGTCGCGGAAGTTCGGGCCCGTCATATGCCAGTGAAAGTTCTTGGTCTTGACATAGAGCGCGAAACTGTCGGCCAGGAGCTTGTTCACCGCGTCGGCGATCTCGGCCCGCGCATTGTCGCCGAGATCGTTCGGCGTGTTGAGGGATGCGGGATCGGTGTCGCGCGCTTGTTGCTTGCCGGCAGCCATGCCATTCTCCTGAATCTGGGGAAAACCGCCAGAACAACACCTCACGCTCGTTTGCGTTCCGATCTTTTCCGTCGAAGGGAGCGGTTCCAAGGGGCCGCGCCAAGCAAAATTTAACTCTCGCCCGCGTAAGTTGAAAGGAACCGAACGAGAACCGAGGCCGTCCAGTCGTGAGCTTCCGACCCGTCTACTCGCTGGTCGTTCCCATCTACAACGAAGAAGCGGTGCTGCCGCTCCTTTTCGAGCGGCTCGACGGCTTGATGGAGCGTCTCGATGGTCCGACGGAGGCGATCTTCGTCGATGACGGCAGCCGGGACCGGTCCGCCGCGATCCTGGACGCCAAAGTGGCGCAAGAGCCGCGCTATCGCTACGTGAAACTGTCCAGGAATTTCGGTCATCAGATCGCCATCACGACCGGAATGGACGTTGCCTCCGGCGAGGCAGTAGTCATCATGGATGCCGACCTTCAAGATCCGCCGGAACTGGTCCTGGAGCTCGCCGCCAAATGGCGGGAAGGCTTCGAGTTGGTCTGCGCTCAGCGGGTCGCCCGCAGGGGCGAGGGCGCGTTCAAGCGGGCAAGCGCCGATTTGTTCTACCGGCTGATCAGCCGCATCGCTTCGGTCGAGATCACGCGGGACGTCGGCGACTTCGCGCTGATCGATCGAAAGGCCCTGCGTCAGTTCCTGGCCATGCCCGAACGCGATCGTTTCGTTCGCGGGATGTTCGCCTGGTTGGGATTTCGCCGTGCGATCGTGACCTTTGAACGAGCGCCGCGCGCAGCGGGTCGGTCCAACTATCCGCTGGGCAAGATGTTTGGTCTCGCGCTCAGCGGAATCGTCAGCTTCTCGGATGCGCCTTTGCGGCTCGCGCTTTGGGCCGGTATCGGCGTGTCGGTGCTTGCCATGATCTACGGCTGTTACGTGATCGGGCTCTCCCTGACCCATGCCGAACTCGTTCCGGGCTGGAGCTCGACCGTCGTCGTCACCTCGCTCCTGTGCGGCGTCAATATGATGATGACCGGCATCATGGGTCTTTACGTCGGCCGCATCCACGCGGAGGTCAAAGGCCGACCGCTCTATGTCGTCGACCGTACGCGGGGCTTCTCGGAAGCGCGACCCGAGCCGACGAGCGCACCGGCCGCAGCCGATGTTCGCACCCAACTGGCTGGCCTCGAGGCAAAATTGCGTGACGGTATCGGACGGAGAGCCTCTTGACCTCGCTGCCGGGTTCGAAGGCGCACTCCCCGGGAAACACGGCTGTGCTGATCAATGGAGAGGCCGAGCAGCCGGCCTGTCCTAAGGGGACGCTCTGGGCCGCGGCCAGCGGCGTCCTGGTCTTGGTCGCCATCGCGCTGCGCGCCGTGTGGCCCGTCAACCACGACGTTTCATGGCTCCTCGAACTCGCCCAGCGAACGCTCGACGGCGCCGTCCCGTACCGAGACTTTCTCGAGGTCAACCCTCCCGCCTCGATTCTGATCTACATGCCGGCCGTGATACTGTCACGCCTGACCGGGACAAGCCCGGAGCGTATGACTGACGCGCTAGTCTTCCTGGCCACGCCCTGCAGTCTGGCGACCTGCGCCGGCATTTTGAACAAGGCGAAACTCATCGCCGTCGGCACGGCCCCAGCTTTGGGCCTCATCGGCCTGTCGGTGCTGCTGATACTGCCGCTCAACAGCTTCGCCCAGCGCGAACACATCGCGGTCCTGGCGATGCTGCCCATCCTGGCCACGTTCGCCGCCCGGACGAGCGGTGTGAGGCCGCGCCCGACGGACATCGTCTTGGCCGGCATAGGCACCGGAATCGCCATGTCGATCAAACCAATGTTCGTCCTGGCCTTGATCGGCCCGATATTCAATCTGTTACGATGCAGGTCATGGCGCGAAGCGTTCCGCGCGCCCGAATTGTGTATCGCCGGCTGCCTCGCATCCTTCTACGGACTCGGCATCGTTCTGCTGGTTCCCGATTTCACCGCACGGGTCTTGCCGCTGGTGATGCGCGTCTACGTTCCGGCCCGCCTGTCGCTTCTCGAATTGACGCTTCAGTCGACAGTATTGGTTTGGGCGGCGCTCTGCTACGGGTTTTGGCGGTTGAGGAGGCCTAACGGCAACTGCCCCGTCGGTGACACGCTAATCTTCGCCTCGGTGGGGTTCGAAGCCGTCTTCTTTCTTCAAGGAAAGGCCTTCCCCTACCATGGCTACCCCTCGATCGCACTGGCCGCACTGGCTTACGGATCGGCGCTATCGATGGCGGCGGCAAGCGGCGGTAAAGCTCTGCTGCACCACTACGGACTCGACCTCGCTTTGGCGGCTTCGCTTTCCTTTGCCGGTTTTTGGACCTTTGCCGAGTGGTATGATGCGGATTCCACGTCCCCTGGACTGAGGCAGGCCATCGCGGCAATTTCCGCCCACCCGCGCATGCTGGCTGTGACCGGAGACTTGACTGTGGGCCGGAGCTTCGCCCGAGAGATGGGAGGCAAATGGGTAGGGTCGGAGCAGGCCGCCTGGATCACACTCTACGCGAACGCTATCCAGCCTCACGCGGAGGAAAATTCCCGTTTCGCCGACGCGATCCGCATGGAACGGGAAGTCTATGCCGGAGACATCGAGCGCCAGCGGCCGGATGTCATCCTGATCGATGGCGGCGGATGGTGGCGCTGGACCCGCCATAGCGCTTCGCTGGTTCGCGCCTTAACATTCTACCAGCGTGTCGGCCAGTTTGGCGACGTCGCCCTGTGGAGCCGAAAGCCCTTGCTGCCGGCGGTTGCCCTCGAAGGCTCCGCGACACAATCTGCGGCAATACCGGGGCTCGGCGCCATCTCGCCGGCGGGGGCTGCCCCATGACGATCCCACACGCCGCCTCGACGGTCTACGATGCGGCGCAATTTGACGACAATTTTCCGGCCGGCATCGAGGACCACTACTGGTTCCTGGCCCGCAACGGCGTCCTGGACCGGACTCTCAGGGATGCGGAACGGCGAGGCCGGATCCCGGCCGCAGCCTCGATCCTCGAAGTCGGCTGCGGCACCGGGGTCGTGGTGGGGGGATTGCGGGACCGCGGGCACGACATCCGAGGTGCCGAACTCGGTCACCCGCCGCGTTCGCTCGTTCCGGACCACATCCGAGCCGGCACCCGGGCACAGGATCTCGATCCGGACCTCAGGGACGAGGTCGATGCGCTGATGTTTCTCGACGTCATCGAACATGTGCCCGACGACGTCTCCTTCCTCCGCGATACGATCGCGGCTTTCCCGAAATGCCGGGCCGTCTTCATCACCGTGCCGGCACGTCCGGAGCTCTGGTCGAACCATGACCGCTATTACGGGCATTATCGCCGCTACACCCGGCGATCACTGGGCCGAACGCTCGTCGGGTCCGGGCTCGAGGTCGCCGACACGCGATATTTCTTTCGCTCGCTTTACGCCGCAGCAGCGCTGATCAAGATCAGCGGTCGGCAGAGGCAGCCCGTGATGACCGCCCCAGGCAATAGGGTGCTGCATCGAGCGATCGCCGCGATCCTCACCGCGGAAGACCGTGTCCTGTCCGCGCTGCCGCTGCCGGGGCTGTCCATCATCGGAACAGGGATTCGACCGGCTCGCTGACGTGGCGCTTCCTCAAATCCGTTCGGGAACGAAGATCTGCGTAGGCTGGACGAATTCGTCCTGGGCCGCCACCAGCACGAGCTCGCGCGATCCGGCCTCGGCCGTGCGCCGCAGCAGCCCGAAGGTCGCGGAAGCCGCATGCGAGAGCGCATCCGGCAAGGAGCGGTGCTCGAGCAGGGACACGAAGAACAGCGCCGCGACCGCGTCGCCGGCGCCGTTCACCGAGATGGCTAGCTTGGGGGTGCGGACCTGCCACAGGGTCGTCCCGTCGGAGGCCAGCAGATCGATGCTTTCCGTCGGCGTGGTTTCCCCGAGGTAGGATGTGACCAGGATGAAGCGCGGCCCGGCCGCGTGCAAGGCGGCGAGACCCTCTCGCATGTCCGCCAGAGTACCGGTCGTCCTGCCGCACAACAATTCGAGCTCGAACTGGTTCGGCGTCACGATGTCGGCTGCCGGCACGGCCCGGTCGCGCATGAATTCGGCGATGCCGGGCCGCACGAAGACACCACGGCCCACGTCGCCGATGACGGGATCGCAGCAATAGAGCGCGGCCGGGTTGGCGGCCCTGACGCGCTCGACCGCACTCAGGATGGCGGTCCCCGTATCGGCCGAACCCATGTAGCCCGACAGCACGCCGTCGCACCGGTCGAGCACGCCGCGCTCGGTAATTCCTTCGACACATTCCCCGATCAGCCCGGCGTCGAAGACCTGGCCGCGCCATGCCCCGTACCCCGTATGATTGGAGAACTGCACGGTGTGGATCGGCCAGACCTCGTGGCCGAGCCGCTGCATCGGGAACGTGGCCGCTGCGTTGCCGACATGGCCGTAGGCGACATGCGACTGGATGGAAAGGATGTTCATGCCGCGCTCATCCGTCCTGTCGGAGGCCTTGTCCGCGAGAAGGATCGTGTTCGGTGCTTGCCCGGGTGCAGCAAACCTCAGTTCCGTGCCTTGTCGACCAGCTTGTTCTTGGAAATCCACGGCATCATGCCGCGCAGCTTCTCGCCGATCTCCTCGATCTGGTGGCCGGCGGCCTTAGCCCGCGTCGCCTTGAACGAGGTCTGGTTGACCTTGTTCTCGAGCATCCAGTCGCGGGTGAACTTGCCCGACTGGATGTCGTGCAGCACGCGCTTCATCTCGGCTTTGGTTTCCGGCGTGATGATACGCGGGCCGGTGACATATTCGCCGTATTCGGCGGTGTTCGAGATCGAATAATTCATGTTGGCGATGCCGCCCTCGTAGATGAGGTCGACGATCAGCTTCACCTCGTGCAAGCACTCGAAATAGGCCATTTCGGGCGCGTAGCCGGCTTCGACCAGCGTCTCGAAGCCGCTGCGGATCAGTTCGACGAGGCCGCCGCAGAGCACCACCTGTTCGCCGAAGAGGTCGGTTTCGCACTCCTCGCGGAACGAGGTTTCGATGATGCCGGCCCGTCCGCCGCCGATGGCGCAGGCATAGGAGAGGCCGAGGTCGTGCGCGTTGCCCGAGGCATCCTGCGCGATGGCGATGAGGCACGGGACGCCGCCGCCGCGCTGATATTCGGACCGGACCGTATGTCCGGGCCCTTTCGGGGCCACCATGAGCACGTCGAGATCGGGGCGCGGTTCGATCAGATTGAAGTGAACGTTGAGGCCGTGCGCGAACATCAGCGCCGCGCCGTTCTTCATGTTGGGCGCGAGATCGGCCTTGTAGATGTCCGCCTGAAGTTCGTCGGGCGTGAGCATCATCACGACGTCGGCCCAGCGAGCGGCCTCCGCCACCTCCATGACCTTGAGGCCTTCACCCGCAGCCTTCTTGGCCGAGGGAGAACTTGCCCGTAGGGCGACCGCAATATCCTTGACGCCGGAATCGCGCATGTTGAGCACATGGGCGTGACCCTGGCTGCCGTAGCCGACCACCGCGACCTTCTTGCCCTTGATGAGATTGAGATCGGCATCCCGATCGTAATAGACGCGCATTTGAACGACTTCCCTGCTGGTTATGGCATGAAAGCGGCGTTCTATGCGGCTCATGCCTTGGCGGCAACCCGCTTCGTCGTGCGATCGCGGCTCAGGCCTTTGGCCGACCTCGGGCCGACGTCGTTCGCCACCTGCTCAGGCGGGACGTTGCAGACCCCTTCGTCGAAGTTCCTCTATGAGGGCTGCCATGACGGGGCCAGCCGCATCGGCTTCCCGCGCCAAGCCTTGGACCACGCCCTTTCTGTCTTCCGCGCTGCGGTTCTGGCTGAGCTTCCATTTGCCCTGCAGGTCGAGGATGTCGATCTCGATCCCGACGATGCTCCGCAGTTGCGCGGCGACGAAATCGGCAGGTGCGTCGGACACGGCCCAGGGCGCAGCCCGCCGACCTTCGTGCTGTTCCGTCAGGTCTTCGATCTGCTGGCGCACCCAGACCGGATCGTCGATGACCCGCATGGGACCGGCGGCATGGACCGCGATGTAGTTCCAGGTTGGGACGACCTTGCCGGTGCGGGCCTTGGTTTCGTACCAGGACGGCGTGATGTAGTGATCGACGCCGAGGAAGATCGCCAGCGCGTCGATCGTGCCGCGGTCCGGGCCGGCTTGGTCGTTCGCTCTCGCCAGATGGGCGCGCAGCATCCCGAGGCCTTTGGAGCCCGCGTCGGGGTAGAGCGTGAAGGGGACGTGGTTGGCGGTAAGGCCGGACCTCGGGTCGGTCACCAAGGTGCCCAGCGGGTAGTGGCGGATGAGGTCGTGCAGCGCCCCAAGCTTCTTTTCGTGAAAAGCCGGCGGCATGTACATGGCATTGCTCCGAAGCCGTGGGTACGCCTTGTCTAGTCCGGTGCTGGCGATTTGGCGATCCGGCTTCGCTCGAACACAGCCACAGCCACGATGCCCAGGACCAGGGGCGCGATCAGGTAAAGCAGGCGGAACACCAGCAAGGCCGCCAAGACGTCGGCCTTGGGGACGTCGGGAAGCGCCTCGACGAACACCAGTTCGAGGACGCCCAAGCCGCCGGGCGCGTGACTGAGGAGGGCCGCCGTAAAGGACGCGAGGAAAATACCGAGCACGACCAGAAAGCCCGGATTGTTCTCGACCGGCAGCGCACAATAGATGATGCCTGCCGCCCCCATGAGCTCGAAGGGTCCGGCGACCAGCTGACGAAGCGTGATCCCCAAGCGCGGATAGATGAGCTTGAACCTCCCGACGACCAGCGGCTTCAAATGCAGCACGGAGCCGGCCACGTAGGAGGCGACCGCCAGCAGCATGACGCCGCCCAGAAGGCGTGCCCAGAACGCGTCGACCGAGATGAGCCGCTCGATAATTTCAGGCTCGTACAGGAGCACGATGCCGCCGAGAAACACCGTTCCGAGCGCGAAGGTGAAAGAGCAGAAGGCGACCAGGAAACCTACGTCCGTAAGGGTCAGGCCCTTGGTGGAATAGGCCCGATAGCGCACCATCGCGCCGGAGAACATCGACATGCCGATATTGTGCGACAGCGCATAGGTCGTGAAAGACACGGCCGAAATGAAAGTCCAGGACAGTTTGAAGCCTAGATGGAGCAGCGCAATCCTGTCGTACCAGGCGAGCGCCATGTAGGCCACAAGAGTCGAGGCGACCGCCAGCATCCAGTGCCGGCCTGAAATATCGGCGAAGGCGTCCTCGACCGCGACCCAGGACAGACCTCGCAGCTCCCGGAACAGGAGCCATAAAGACAAGGCAACCGCACTCAGGCCGATCACGGGCCAGATGAAGTTCATATAGCGCTTCAACACACCCCCTCGGGCCGACGCCACGGGTGAGGTCGACACGTTCAAACCGGACACGGGATCCTCGTCCGCATACCTTTGCCGTTTCCTCTGTTCAGATGATATCCGGTGCCGGCAGAACCACTAAAATATCGCGTCGGCGCGTCAGGAAAACAGCCGTTTTATGGTGCTTCCGCTTGACGGTTGTTACGCCGAAGCGTTCGCCTAGTGCGGCGTCAGAACGGCTTGACCACCGCCAGGATGACGATGCCGATCAGCAGCACTGTCGGCACCTCGTTGAGGATGCGGTAAAACCGCGCCGGACGCGTATTCCCGTCCCGGGCGAAGCGGCGCGTCGATGCGGCGAGAATGCCATGCACTCCGCTCAGCAGAACAACCAGCAGGATCTTGCCGTGGAGCCAGCCCGAGCGGAAAAATCCGCCCTCGTAAGCCAGCCAGAGCCCGGTGATCCACACCACGATCATCGCCGGCGTGCAGATGAACCGCAGCAGGCGCCGCTCCATGAGCTTGAACGTTTCCGATTGTGGAGTCTTCGGCCCTACTTCGGCGTGGTAGACGAAAAGCCGCGGCAGGTAGAGCATGCCCGCCATCCAGGCCACCATGGCGATGATATGGATCGCCTTGAGCCAGAGATAATAACCCGTCATCGAATGCCCTTCCGACCCGAACCTTCAACCTCGCCGCAGCCGGGCGACCAGCTGCTCGACGTGGCTTATCGGTGTTTCCGGCAATATGCCATGGCCGAGGTTGAAGATGTGGGGCCGGGCCGCAAAGCTGAGCAGGATGTCGTCCACGGCCTGGTCCAGCGCCGTGCCGCCGGCGATCAGCGCCAACGGATCGAGATTGCCTTGCACCGGCATGCCGGGGGGCAGCACCCGGTCCGCCCAGCGCGGTTCGACCACCGTATCGAGCCCGACGGCCGTCACGCCGCTCGCCGCGGCCTGCAGCAACTGCGCGCCGGAAACGCGGGGAAAGCCGATGATCCTCGATCGCGGATGGCGGGCGCGCAGGCCTGCCACGATCCGCTCCATCGGGATCTGAGCCCACCGCCGGTATTCGAGCGCAGGCAACACGCCGGCCCAGGAATCGAAGATCTGCACGGCGTCGACACCAGCGTCGATCTGGGCCGAAAGGTACTCGACCGAACCCGCGATCAGCCGCTCGATCAACCGGCCGAAAAGGGCAGGTTCGCGGTAGGCGAGCTGCCTTGCCGGAGCCTGGTCCGGCGTACTCTCGCCGGCCACCATGTAGCTCGCAACAGTGAAGGGCGCGCCGCAAAAGCCGATCAGCGCCGTCGTCGAATCGAGCGCTGTCTTGACCCGCTCGATGGTTTCGAACACGGGGGCCAGCCGGTTCATGTCCGGGGCTTCGCGCAGAAGCCCGAAGTCGGCCTCGGTGGCAACGGGACGCAATCGGGGGCCGTGACCGGTTTCGAAGGCAACCGGACAGCCCAGCGCGTCGGGCATGACGAGAATGTCGCTGAACAGAATCGCGGCGTCGAATCCGAAGCGGCGGATCGGTTGCAGCGTCACCTCGCAGGCCAGACGAGGCGTGTAGCACAGATCAAGGAAGGCCGGAGTGGTTGCCCTCAGTTCGCGATATTCGGGAAGATAGCGTCCTGCCTGTCGCATCAGCCATGCCGGACGGCGGGGGACGATCTCGCCATCGAGGACGCGGAGTAGCGGTTTGTCGGTGGTGAGCTCAAGCCGGAGCAAAGCATCGCCCAAAAAAGAATCCTTTAAGAATCGCTCTTCTGTTTCATCTTATTGAGCTTGGATTAGCTTCATCCCTCGCGGCGCACAACCTATGCCCCCATCCGAGCCAAGCCGGGAGGGGTTAACAAATGATTGTCGGAACCGAAATATGGTTGAGAATTGGTTAACGAGGGAAGAGTGTTAAGGATTTGACGGTGCGGGCCCCCGACCAAGTTCTCCCCGCAATCCCTGCTGCCAACAGCAATGCGCCGGAATCGATACACACGTCGTTGGCTGTGTACGGTTTGCCGCGATGTCCCCAGCGGCCGCTCCCCATCCCCCGTCAGCCCTCGCCGGTACAGGGTTGTCAACAGACCGGGCAAGCAGCTCGGGACGAAAGTCGAAACCGAAACGAGAACATGAATCTAAGCGGAGAAGTTCCTTGGGCCGGCATTATTTTCATCTCCATCTTGTCTCCGACTCGACCGGCGAAACCTTGATCGCGGCGAGCCGCGCCGTGGCGGCGCAGTTCCAGGACGTTTCGTCGATCGAACATGTCTACCCGCTGGTGCGCTCGCGATCGCAACTTGATGGGGCGGTGGCGGAAATCGAGGCGGCGCCCGGGATCGTGCTCTTCACCCTGGTCGATCAGGATCTCAGCAGACGGCTCGAAGAAGCGTGCCGCGAGGCCGGGTCGCCCTGCCTGTCCGTGCTGCAGCCAATCCTCGCCCTCTTCGGGTCCTATCTCGGCACCGCGTCGACTCCGCGGCCGGGCGCCCAGCACATGTTGAACGCCGACTACTTCAAGCGGATCGACGCCCTGAACTTCACCCTGCTGCATGACGACGGGCAGCAGGCGGAAGGAATGGACGAGGCGGACGTCCTCCTGCTCGGAGTCAGCCGCACCTCGAAAACGCCCACCAGCATCTATCTGGCCAACCGGGGCATCAAGACCGCCAATATACCGCTCGTTCCCAACGTGCCGCTTCCACCGTCGGTCAATGCGCTGAAGAACCCGCTCATCGTCGGCTTGATCGCGTCGCCCGAACGCATCGTGCAAATCCGCCAGAACCGGCTCCTTTCCCTCAACGCGAACGAGGAAACACCCTATGTGGACCGTATGTCGGTGGCCGAGGAGGTGGCGCAGTCGCGGCGGCTATTCGCCCAGAACGGCTGGCCGGTGATCGACGTCACGCGCCGTTCGATCGAGGAGACGGCGGCCGCCATCATCGATCTGCACAAGGTGCAT
>JBBPYT010000243.1:0-5228 GCA_038199665.1 Hyphomicrobiales bacterium | reverse complement strand
GGCAATCGTGAGCACATCCAGCAGATTGTGCCGCTGCGCGTTGCCGGTGCGGGGGTCCGGCAGGTCCGCAAAGCTCGACCAGATCGATAGCATGACGGCGCGGCCTCCTCGGATAGGAGGCCGAACAAGAACCCATCAGACAGAGCCGACGCTACTCCAAATTCCTAATGCGATTCCCCTGAACGAAGGCTGTAGCTCGGCGCCATGACGGGAGATGGCCCTAAGCCGACCGTCAGGCTCGTTCGATGCTGAGTCCGATGTGGCCTCACAGGGCTGAGATGCCAATCTCCAGGCGAGAGCATGGACCGCCCAGTTCCAGTGTCAGCCCACGATCGGCGGCATCCTTCGTCTGTTTCAGTACGAGCAGGAATTGAATCAGGCTGGTTTTGCCGGAGGAGTTTGTGCCGAACAGGCCCGTGATCGGACCGAGTTCAAGGTCCGCTTCGGCCCATGCTTTGAAGTTCTGTAGGGTGAGTCGGCGGAGCATCGCCCATTGTAACAGGGTTGACCGTGGCGTTGTCACCGTAATTGGCTGCGCTCGGTTTGCGGTCGATCCAGCAGCCGCTTGCGACCTTCACTCCCCGTGAGTTGCGGGACTTTGCGTCTTCGGCAAGCATGGGCAAGAACGCGGTGCGGCTTGGGTCGATCCCACAGAATGTTCTCAGGAAGGACACTCCATTCGGAGATGTGCTGAAGGGCAGCTGGAGTGAGATGCGCAAACGCTCACTTGAACCGATAGATGGGCATTGACCTACCCAGCCCACATCGCATCCGGGGTTTTACGACGCAAAGACGGTGTCGGCTGCCCTCGGCGGCAACTCACCCCAGTAAAGGTCCCCACGCCGGGTCGGAAGCGCCGGCGGGCGTGGGCACGACGAATTCACCCCGCCCGAAGATGTCCGACATGAAGATCTTCGATCCGCCGCCGCCGCCGGGATCGCGGAAGAACATCACGTAGAGGCCGTTCGGCGCCCACGTCGGGCCTTCATTATGGAAGCCCTCGGTCAGGATTCTCTCGCCGGAGCCGTCGGGTTTCATGACGCCGATGGCGAAAGACCCGCTCTTCTGCTTGGTGAAGGCGATGTAGTCACTCTTGGGCGACCAAACGGGCGTCGAATAGCGGCCATCGCCGAAGGAGATCCGTTTGGCACCGCCGCCTGAAGCTCCCATGATGTAGATCTGTTGCGTGCCCCCTCGGTCCGATTCGAAGACAATCTGGCCGCCGTCGGGCGAGTAGGAGGGAGATGTATCGATCGCGGCCGTATCGGTCAGCCGCGTCGTCGCCCGGGTTGAGATGTCGAGGGCATAGAGGTTCGACGACGAACCTTCCGAGAGGGACATGACGACCTTCTGCCCGTCGGGCGAGAAGCGGGGCGAGAAGGTCATGCCCGGAAAATTGCCGACATTTTCGCGCTGGCCGGTTTCGATGTTGAGCAAAAGGACCTTCGGTTCTCCTTGTCCGAACGCCATATAGGCAATCTCCTGCGCGGTCGGCGAGAACCGGGGCGTGACGACCAATTCTTCGCCGCGCGTGAGATATTTCACGTTGCCGCCGTCCTGATCCATGATGGCCAGGCGCTTGCGGCGATGCTCGGCCGAGCCGGTTTCGTCGACGAACACCACGCGCGAATCGAACCAGCCTTTTTCGCCGGTAATGCGTGTGAAGATCGCGTCCGAAACGATATGGGCGACCCGCCGCACGTTGGAGGCCTCGGTGGTGTATTGCTGACCGGCGATCTGCTCTCCGGACCCCAGATCCCAAAGCCGGAAGTCGGTCTTCAGCCCGTCGCCGCCACGGTCGACCCGACCCGTGACGAGAAACTGGGCGGAGGTCGATTTCCAGGCCGCCAGTTGCGGCGAATCGGGATCCGCGTTGGGCTCGGCGAAGGATTTCGGGTCGAGCGGCTGCAGGTAAACGGAGCGGTTGAAATTGTTGGTGATGATCGCCGTGACCTTCGGCCCGTCCGAACCGTTACCGCCGAATGGAGCCACCGCGATGACCACCGGCGTGAAGTTTCCTCCCGGCCGTATATCCAGATAGCGCTCCTCGGCGATCGCCGGCCTAGGCGGCGCGATGCCGAAAGCGGTCAAAAGAGGTGTGGCCAGCAGAGTCCGACGGTTGAGGCGAAGCATTATTCTATTGTCCTTGGGCGTCACGGATCGAAGAAGCTCGGCGCCGCGGCGAGTCGCGCAGGTCCGGCAACCGAGAGGGCTCACCCGGCCATATCGACGGGATCGAAACGCAGTACGCGTCCCTTCCATTGATCGTAATAGGGAGCGTACTGGGCCGGAATCCTCAACGGATTGCAGCGTCTCACGGCCCGCAAAGCGCTTTCGGCCAGGCTGCGCATCGAGGGGTCGGACGGCGGATTGATCAGTACGGGTTCACCCATCAGCCCGCCGTCCTCGGAAAAGAGAACCTTGATCTGCGGAATGTATTTCGTTGCACCATCAAGACCGAGATAGCTCCAGCACTGCTTGTATTGGTCCTCGAGAAGTCCATCGAGCTGATCCCATAAAGACGCAGCCATCTTCTGCGCAGCGCCGGTCTCGCTGCCTGCGACCTTGACGCGACTGATTTCGCGTCCGGTAGAGGCCTTTTGCGACGGTGCTTCCTTGCTCAAAAAGCGCGAAATGTCGGTCAGATCGAACTGGTGCTGGTCGTCCGGTTGCTGGTCGAGGAGTTTCGCCAATTGATCGAACTTCGGTTTCTCGGGGCGCGGCTTTGGCGTCGGCGGGGGCTTGGTTTCGATCGGTTTCGGTTCGGGGCGCGGCGCCGGCTTCTGCTCGACCACCTTGGGTGGCTTCGGCTTGGGTGGAGGGGTCGGGGCGGGGGCGATCGGCTCGGCGTCAGCCACATCGCGCGGCGGGGGAGTCGGCGGGGGCGGCGGGGGCTCGGCCGCGACCGGGCGCGGCGGCGGCTGCGGGACAGGGGGCGGAGGCGCGGGTGGTTGAGGCGGCGGCGGCGCAGAAACGTCGCGCTGGGCAACGGGTTTGGGCGCGACCGGCTGGCTGTCGACGACCGGCGCGACTTTCTCGGCCCTCGGTGGTGCGTTCGGAACGATGTCCTTTACGGTCTTCTCGCCGCGCATGACCTGGTTGAATTCGGCGTCGGAAACCAGTTCGACCGGTACCGGCTCCTGCACGCTCTCGAGCGGTTTTGCTTCCGAGAAGGCCACGAGCAAAAGCACCAGGGCCGTCACATGAACGACGCCCGATACGACGATGCCGGGTTCGGATACGGAGAACTTCAAAGGCAATCGGCCTCTATTTCGCGTCCTGCTCGGTGACCAAAGCGACCTTCTTGTACCCGGCCGCCGTCACGAGCGTCATGACTTCGGCGATGCGCCCATAGTTCACGGTCTTGGCGCCGCGCAGGTAGATCCGTTCGTCGTATCCGCCTTTGGCGAGATCCTGCAGGCGCAGCACGAGATTCTCGATCTGTACCGGTTGGTCGGCCACGAAAACCGCTCCTTTGTCGTCGACCGAAATGCTCAAGGGCTTCTGATCGACCGGCAGCTCCTTGGCCGCGGTTTTCGGGAGGTCGATTGGCACGCCGCTGGCCAGCAGCGGGGCCGCTACCATGAAGATGATCAGCAGCACCAACACGACGTCGATGAACGGCGTCATGTTGATTTCAGCCATGGCGCCGTAACGCGGCACGCCGCGCCTGCGCCTGCCGCGCTTTGCTCCCGCTGCCGAAACTGACATGCCCATGGGGCTTCTCCTGACTGGCCGCGACCAGGCCGCTCGGTCCCGCTCGCCGCCGACGTGTTGGTCGATCTGGCGAGACAGGATCGACGAGAACTCATCGGCGAAGCTTTCCATCCGGGCTTGGAATTTGGCCACGATCCCCTGCAGGTTGTTGAAGAAGATGAGCGCCGGAATGGCCGCGAAGAGCCCGATAGCGGTGGCGAGCAACGCTTCCGCCAAGCCTGGCGCGATGACGGCGAGCGAGGTGTTCTTCGAAGCCGCGATCGACCGGAACGAGGACATGATGCCCCAGACGGTGCCGAACAGTCCGACGAAGGGAGCCGTGGAGGCGACGGTCGCGAGAACGATCAGGCTCGACTCAAGCTTCTCCACTTCCCGTGCAATCGACACGTCGAGCACTTTTTCGAGCCGCGCGTGCAGGCCCATGAAGGATGTTCCGGCATTCTGGAAGGAGCGCTTCCATTCCCGCATCGCGGCCACGAACAGCGTCGCCATTCCAACGGTCGGGCGCTGCGAAAGGGCAGTGTAGAGTTCTTCGAGCGATTGGCCGGACCAGAAGACCTGTTCGAACCGGTCCATTGCCTTGCGGACCTTCGAAAACAAAATGGCCTTGTTGATGATGATGGCCCAGCACCAGACCGAGGACAGCAAAAGGCCGAGCATGATGATCTTAACGATCAGGCTCGCATTCATGAACATGCCGAGGATCGTGACCTCGGCAATGGGCGAGGCAGCAGCAGCTACGTCTGCGGGGTTCATGCGGCTAGGGTCCTCGGGCTCGATCGCGCCATCGTCCAACGGATAGACGGTGTCCTGCGTTGAAATTCGGTCAATTCTGCGGCTTCCCCGACACACTCAAGCGCTATCGGTATGCCGAATACAGCCTTCGTCAGGGTTAACGCGCCGTTAAGGAGCCGCGACTCCCGCGCGAGCGACACCCCGGATCGATCGCCTCGGCGTCGTCAGCCCGCGAGCTTGCCCGCCAAAGCGGCAGGAACACGCGCCGCGCGGCCGCACGACATAGCTGCGACCTTCACCTTGGCGTCGGCGAGAACTTCATCGTTCCGCAGCAGGCGCTGGTACAGCACGAGCGATGCCCCACCCACCGAGAGGAGCTCGGTTTCGACGGTGACGAGATCGTCCATCCGGGCAGGCTTGCGGAAGTCTATCGTCATATGGGTCACCGCGAAGGCGATGGGCTGCTCCGACCCGGAGGTGTAAAGATCGGCCTGGCAGATGCCAAGGTCGCGCAGCAGTTCGGTCCGCCCACGTTCCATGAAGCGCAGATAGTTGGCGTGGTAGACCACGCCGGAGAAGTCGGTGTCCTCGTAATACACCCGAATGGCGAGGCGGTGGGGTGCCAAGTCAGTCCTCGACCGAATCGGGGCCGAACAGACCGAACTGCCCGGTCAGGGCCTTGGGCTCGGCCAGACCTAGATGGCGGAACGCATGCGGCGTGAGAAGTCGGCCGCGCGGCGTGCGCTGCACGAAACCGAGTTGGATCAAATAGGGCT
>JBBPYT010000242.1:0-6760 GCA_038199665.1 Hyphomicrobiales bacterium | reverse complement strand
GGGGCAGGTTCGGGCCGGCTTGCCGTATTGCAGCCAGTAAGGCGTTGCCGCCGCGAAGGTCGCGATCGGAACCGCACAGGCCAGGCATGCCCCCACCAGCAGCGAGACAGCAAATCGCAACAGCCTCGTCGCAGCGCTTTCCGGGCGTCGCCGGGTCGGACGCGCGAGCGGGGCGAAAGCCCGGCTCTTGAAGGCAAGCCTTCCAGTTTCAGCGAATCGCAACGCTGCCATCCTGGCCGACGGTGAGCGTAGCGGCATGCACTCTCTCCTTGGCGATGCGAAGCGTCTTCGCCGGCAAGTCCCGCTTGCCGTCGCGATCGAAGACGCTGCCGCGCACCTCGACCTGGTAGCCTTCCGGGAGAGCGTTGGCGACGTAGTCGACCTTGTAATCGCCCGGGATCGCGGCCGCATCCTGCCACAGTTCGACCGCCGGTCCACTCGTCATATCGTAGCTCAGTTCGGCGCTTGAGGAAGGATAATCCCGCCTGCGATCATTGTTTTTGAACCAATAGAACTCGTGGCCTGCAGGATCGGTGACGTGCAGGTCGATGTCCGCTCCAGCCACGGTCCACCGGATTCCGACCACCAGGAACGGCTTCGAGACCGCCGATCTGTATTTGACAACCTCCTTCTGCAGGTCCGCGAGCCGCGCCGCGTCGTCATTGGAGCGCGCTTGGAGCGTCGCCAGGTCCGACTGTTGGCGCGCGATCTCCGCTTTGGTCTTCTCCAAAGCGGCTTCGGAAACGGCGAGGGTTTCGGCCGTCTTCTTGTCCTTGAGGTAGTAGGGAAACAAGATGATGGCGACGAGAATGAAAGCGCCGAGCGCCGAGGCGAACAGATCGAGCGCCGAAATGCTGAAGATCTCGATGTGCCGGTTGGGGCGTCGCACGCCGAGGGCCTACCAGAACAGCGCCGCAAGCGCCACACAGAGCAGGACCACGCCGATGCCGGCGAGCACGGCGAGGGTTCCCCACCCGGCACCGCGGGGCACCGACCTGGGCTTTGCGGCCTGTGCGCCGGTGATCGCGACGATTGTGCAGTTGTCCTGCTTCGGGTCGCGCTTGTGCTCGACGGCCTGGATGAGGGCCGCCCCGAGAAGTTCGGCCCGACTCGCCGCGTGAGCGTGCAGGCAGTCCATCAGCTCGACCCGGGACAGCGAGAGGATTCCGTCCGAGGCCAGCAGAACGACGTCGCCGAGATGGAGCGGCAACTGCTTCGCGTGGCAATCGACGAGAGGGATCTCGTCACCGTTGACGGCCGACCGCAGCAGGTTGCCTCGTCCTTCGCTGGTGGCCAGCAGGCCGCGCAGGGAATGGTCGGCATTGAGCCGGCGCAGTTCATTTTCGTGGAACAGCAATAGCGCGGAGTCCCCGACGCTGATCCAGGCCAGTCCTGGCGGCGACAGATAGGCGGCCAGAAGCGTGGTCCCCATGCCGGCGCGGTCGGGGTGTCCTCTCTGCGCTTCCGCGATGCGCTGGTTGGCGGCCTCGAGCCCTCCTTTCAGGGCCGCTTCGAGGCCTGACCGGCTAGCGCGCCGACGCACGAAGGCGTCGCGAAAGGCCGAAACGGCGGTTTGGCTCGCGAGAGCGCCCGCAGCATGCCCGCCCATGCCGTCGGCCACGATGACGAGCCAAGCATCGTCAGCTTCGAGGTACTCCGCGAAGAACGAATCCTGCTGATTGGAGCGAGCGCCGAGCAGCGCGCCTCCCCAAGCCTGCATCGGGCTTGTGCGTGTGGGCTGCGGCCTGTCGCCCGTCGCCTGGGACGCCGGCCTCAGGACGGCGTCCTTACCGGCCAGGCCGCCCTCATGCAGGGCGGTTTCGATCGTCGGGGAAGCGGGAGCCCGAGGACCGGCGGCGGAGGCATCCGATCGAGGGCCCGCGTCATTTGAGCGGCCTTCTTCGTGACGTGACCAGGATCGTGGCGTCTGAGTTGGCGGCTCGGGCATCGTTGCTCGTCAACGGCGGCGACCCGCCTTCATTGCGTTTGGCGCCAGTCGATCCCTCCTCCGGCAATCCATCGTCGAGATCATCCGGGCGGCCGGGCGCGCCTCCGATCAGCATCGTCGTGTCGCCTGCGCCGGACGATCGAGCAGGCCGGTCGCTTCGAGGTGGACGGTGGCGTTGCACGGCACCCGCGTCACGCGCCGGCCATGGCAAACGCTGCGCGCCGGCAAGAGGGGCGTCTGAAGACCGCTCCGGACGATGCGCCGATGCAGGGGCGGCGGGTTCGGAGATCAGCCGTGTCGCGGCAAGGTCGAGCTCGGGCGAAATCGGTGGCGGTTTCGGCGTGGCGCGCACATCCGGCTCGTAGATCGGGAAATCGTCGATTTCGGACGCTGGCCGCTGCCGCTTGCGCCCGAATGAGACCAGGCTAGCCAGACGGTGCAGGAGATGCCTGAGCACAACGGACCACGTTCAGTGCGAGGACGAGCTGACGTTCTTAGGCACGTAGAGCCGATTGATCAGATTGTCCAGGCAATACTGACCGGAAAGGTTCAATGCATGTTCTTCCTTGGCCTGCACCACATTCTGCCAGAACAGAAGCACCGCGGCCATCAGCAACGCCACGAGCGTACCGTCAAACGAGACTGCCAGACGCGACGTCACCTCGGTCAACAGAGTAGGCTCCTGAAAGCGGCCGGGCTCCCCGGCGTAGGACAACGCATGGCCGATGCCGATGACGGTGCCGATGAATCCGAGCGAGGGGATCAGCCAGGTGACGTAGCGCAGCAGACTGTAATGGAGATCGACCTCATGCGAGAGAAGGTCCAGCGTAGTGTTCATCAAGGACGCGCATTGCTCGACCGAGGAACTGATCTGAAATTGCAAGATGCACCGCGCGACCAGCCGCGGCAGGAAGCGCTGATCCGCGTAGCCCTGTTCGCGGACACGACGGTAAAGCTCGGGCAGATCCTTGCCCTGCAGGATGACTCGCGTGTCCTCGGGCAGATAGTGCATGCGGAGTTGCTGCATCTCGATCCGCGTGGCGCGCATGCGCAGAATCAATTCCCCGACCGCCACGCAGAAGACCACCCACATGCAGTTTTGCACCGAAAACGGATAGATCAGCCCGCCGCGGTCGATCATGATCTTCGCGGCCTTGTCGGGGAGGGCGTAGAAGAGCACGACACACAGTGCCACTCCGGCGGACGCCGAAAAGACCGCGATCAGCGGGCGAAACTTGTCGAGATTCTGGCGTCGGGTCGTTCGTGTCGTATCCCGAGCGCGTTCGCTCTGCCCGACTGTGTCTGGAGACCAGGAATTCATCGATTCCTCACGACGATCTCACCCGTATCCGGGTCGCGTTCGACGACACCGCCGTGGCGATCCCCCCCCGAGCGCCCGAGTTTGATGATGTCTGCGACGGAAGCTTCGAAGGCGCCGAGGCGAATCCGGTCCGCGGTCCGCACACGAGCACTCGAGATCCGCTTCCAACCTTGCGGTTCGAGCACGAAGGTGCCGCAGGTGCTGCCGCCATCGTTGAGCAGGTAAAGCTGATCCGCAACCCGGGACAGTTCGGCATGGCGACGCGAAACCGTGGGATCGTCGATGACGATGTCGCAATCCGGGTGTCGACCGATGAGCAGACTGATCATCGCTTAGCGCATCCGTCTGCGAGCATCTGCTGCCGAGAGCGGGAACATGGTCGGTTCCTCCAGGAGACGGCTCGGCGCATGCCGCGCGGGCCGGATCCGGTTTCATTCGGCCGGAGCATAACGTCGCGTCGGACATTCCGCGAGGGCCGCAGCGATCATGGTTTATTTTTCCGCGCCGCCCTGACCGTCACGGTGATGCGCTTAGACACGAGCGGCGGGTCGCACGGCGAATAGTTGCCGTCCGCGAATTCGAGCACGACGCCAATTGACGGGTCCGACCTGAACAGGAGAGGCTACCCCGCCGTTCGCTGCCGGTCGAACTCGCCCCGGTGACATCGGCGTGACGCGAGGCGGGCGCGGGCGCGCGCAACCGTGGCGGTTTACTGGTCGAACGGCCAGGAACCGCGACGGGGCGACGGAGTCTTTGCGGGATCGGGGGTTCCCGGCTGGGGGGACGGTGCGGGCACGCCGCTGTCCCGGGGCGCGTCCGCGCTCAGGATTGCGGACGCCGGGAACGAGCCGGAGCGCACGGCCTCGGCCATGCGCCGCGCCCGTTTGGGCGAGTCGCTCTTGTACCATTGCGATTGCTCCATGGAGAGAACGGCTGTGGGCCAGTCGCGGCCTTCGACGGCCGGGATGAGGCGTCGGAACTTGCCGAACCCGCCGGCGCCGAATTGATAGACCATGCTGGCGAGCACCACTCGCCGGGGCAGATCGATCGCATCGAAATCCGGAAAGAAGGACCGGACGCCCGTGATCGCCACGTTTTCAGCAAGGAGCAGCAGCGATTGCGCTTCCTCTTCGGTCAGGAATTGCGTCTTTTCGATCAGGTCAGCGGTGGTCTTCGTCGTCACCAAGCGAAGGACGCCAGCCGCCGCGCCATCCTGCAGGTTGAATCCGTACCCGATCGTAGCGATGCCCTTGCTGTCGCGGTAGGCGACATGCAGACCGTTGCTCAATACGACGCGGCCTTCCTCGAAAACCAGAAGGTTCTTCAACCTGTCCTTCAGCTCGAAATCTTGCTCCCCAGAAGGAGAAATCGCTTTGAAACCGCCATTCAGGGCAAGTTTATCGTTATGATCGATGTTTTTTTTTGATCGCAGGCGACATTGAGGCATTGTTCGTTGATCCAGAACGTGCCGCGCGCAAGGCCGATCGAATCGGATTTCAAGATGAATTGGCTTTCGTCGGCAATTGCGCTTCGGAGCGCAGGATTCTTGAACAGCAGGTCTTTGTAACGTGCGAGTTGCTCCTTCTTCACAACCTTGTTCACGCCGTTCTGGGTGATCCGCACCTGGGGCGACGAAGCGTCGAGAATGGGGGCGAGGCTCTTCCCGTTGAGGGCCTGCGAGATGCCGTTGACGATCTGTTCGATCCGGCCGCTGTTGAATTCGCGCCGGTCGAGTTCCTGATGCATGCTTGCTGACATCACGTAATTTTGGCGCTCGACGTTCTGCGCGGATGCGATCTGCGTCATGCCCAAAGCCAGGCCGATCACCAGGATGGAACAGCGCATGCGTCGTCTTTCTTCCTATGCAGCGACGGAGCGGGACGACAGGTGGCCCAGATTCCCGGACGACACGGGTCCGCAGAGGGACAGTATCATTCTGTAGAGACGTTCCAAGCCCGCTGATCAAGCATGGAAGCGGCTCTTCGAGAAATTACAAGCGAGGAGCGTAGCGGCCCGAACCGGTTTGTAGCAAGGCCAGGATGGGCTCGGAAGCAGCGCAGCCTCTCGGCCGGGCGGCTGCCAATCCGAGGACATCACGACCGCCCGCGATCGAATTCGCCGGCGGCTCAATTCAAATGAAGGATGCGAAATTCTCCAAGCCCATCATGCGGGCGCGCTTGCGCACCTCCTCCTTCTGGTCTTCGCGAAGACTTTGCAAAAGCGGACTGGCGGCGGAGTAGAACCGCTGGGTCATATCGCCGCTCATGTTGAAGTCCGGCTTCTGCCCGGCGTCCACCTCCGCCATCTGTTGACGACCCAACTCGCGCAAGATGCCTGCCACCGGTGGCCAATAGGGCTCCTGATCGGGCGACAGCTTGAGCGATGTCTTAATCCGGTTGATCTCCGCCACGGTCAGGATTCCGTCGTAGCGATGGTCCACCGGAGGTCGCGGCTTCGGCGCGGGCGGGGCGGGGCGCGACGGCTCAGGAGGAACGATGTTCGGCCCCGCGGCCGGGGGGAGCACGGCAGGCGCTACGCTGGCCGCAGGAGCGGGCGGCGGCTGGCGCGGGGCCGGTAGAGGCTCGCGCGTCCTGCCGGACGGTTCCGCTTCGGGAGGATTGTTGCTCGGACGAGAGAGCGTCGGCGCCGCGAGCCCGCCGGTATCGGTTTGCACCGAAGGACGCGGCGCTTCGATCGGAACTGGAGGCGGTTCCGATCGAGTAATGAGCAACGGCTCCGCCGGCGAGGCGTCTGGCACGGATCGCGGTGTCAGCATCACGAACGCCAGAATGCCCAGAGCTAAAAAGCCCGCCGCCCCGGCGGCGGCAGCCGTCAGGAAACGCCACTCCATCCCGCTCACCACGTACGCTGGACGTCCTTGCGGTTGAGCATACCACAGGTCGGGGTAGCCACAATGCGCCAGCTTCGCCCAGGTGACCGACTGCGGGCCGTGCCCGGCCGAACAGGGGCTTAGGCCCGCCGATCGGACACCGAGCAGCACCGTGCCAGCGGAACCGCGTCGAGCGGAAAAATCAAGTTCGATGCCGAGCGGCCCCCCCGTCGTGGTGATGGCCGCACCTCGGCGTCTCCTGGCCCCAACGGAGCACCCCACCGAAGCCTAGGTGATCGCGCCGTGCGGCGGCCGCGATCCTTCGTACCGGATGAGCGTTGCTGCATGCCGATGCGGGGTACCAGGATACGACGGCTTTCATCAAGACCTGGCTAACCCTCTAGGGCGGTTCCGCTGGCATAGATCGTTGAAGCTGCCAAGGTGCCGGCGTGGAGATGCGGGGTTTCCTCGCCGGGGTCGCTGGAAATGACTGACGCATCCTTCGATGCAGGCGGGCTTGGCAACGCAGCCAGCGCACATTCGCTGACGTTCGCCCGCGGTGCGGCTGCCTCGCGCAGCGCGGCGTCCGGCTGATTCCACCCCGCAGCACCGCAGTTTCGTGCGGCGCTGCTCTTCCCATGTCAGCGGCCGCTCGACTCCG
>JBBPYT010000241.1:0-4069 GCA_038199665.1 Hyphomicrobiales bacterium | reverse complement strand
CTTCGACACGTTGGGGACGCGCAACGGGCGGCGGGCTCCGCCATTGTTATGGCCCGCCGCCGAATTTCTCGCCTCGCTATTTCATCAGGTTATCAACTTCGAAACCTGTCTCCTGAGGCGGCGAGGTAAAACCTCCAGCGATGCCCTTGCTCATTGCCGGCATCAGGACGCCGTCGCGAAACTTCTCCCAACTCGCCTTCGAGTCGTGGACCGCAATGATGGTCCACCCGCCAGCGGACGGCCCTGCCGCATGGAAGGTCTGGCCGGGTGGTAGACCACCCTTTGGATGAACCGCTGCGATCGATGCCTCGTATTGCGATTTTGTTCCACCCGCAAAATGGTGCACTATTCCGTAACTCATCTACTTTCCTCCCTGAGGCGTCGCGGTGGGCGAACTCGTTCCTCGCGCGCTGACGCGTTCACTCTACGCGTTGACAATCGGCGCGTCACTTTCCGCTTGCGCACTGTTCCGCAGGTCGCGGCTAGGGACTGGGATCCATCTCATCGGCAAGGCGAATCGCGCCTCTTTACCCGTCGCCGCCTTGGAGCGTCCAGCCGGCAAGCGACCGTGTCCGACCCAACTCGGAACTCGGAAAGGTCCGCTTGCGGCTCCCGGTCCCCGAGCAAGCAGGGCTGAAATAGGGTTGCAAATTACACCCAAACGCCCGAACCATTCATTACCAGAAACAAGCTCGGTTATTGGGGAGCCGGTAGAATGACCATGGCATATCCGCTGGGCATCGCCCTCGTCGCTTTGGTGATCGCTGCCAACCCGGCGGTGGCAGCTGGATCTGCGGCTGCTGACAAGGTGAACAACATCGTGCTCGTGCATGGCGCGAACACCGATGGTTCGGCATGGCGCGGCGTCTACGACATTCTGACAAAGGACGGGTACCACGTGAGCGTCGTTCAACAGCCGCTCACGGGCCTGGCCGAGGATATCGCGGCAACAAAGCGCGTCATCAACCAGGAAGATGGACCCATCATACTCGTCGGCCACAGCTATGGCGGAACCATAATCACGATCGCCGGCGCTGACCCGAAGGTGCGAGCACTGGTCTATGTTGCAGCATTGCAGCCCGATGTAGGCGAAACCACCAATCAGCTAGCCGCGTCGCGGCCGGGAACGATGTCAAGCAGCGACTTCAGGCCGACCGAAGACGGCTTCATCTTTCTTGACCCTGAGAAATTCGCGGCCGACGTCGCGGCCGATCTACCCCCGGCGCAAGCGAAATACATGGCAAACTCGCAAATGCCGATAGCGGCGGCCGCATTCGATGCACCAGTAACGGTCGCCGCGTGGCGCACCAAACCAAGTTACGCGATTATCGCCACGGCTGATCGCGCGCTCAATCCAGACCTTGCACGCTGGATGTACAAGCGCTCCGGAGCCCAAGTAACAGAGATCAAGGGCAGTCACCTAGTGCACATCTCCCGCCCCGATGCGGTCGCCCGCGTCATCGAAACGGCAGCTCGCTTAAACACGAACAGTGCAGCGAAGCCACGATAAAGACCGGTCCGAAACAGACCTGAGAGACATCGCGGGGGCGTACCCAAATCGAACTAGTTTCACGGCCTCTGAGCTTCCGCTTCTGGCTTGTTAGCCGAAGGCCGTTTTCCACCCCTTGCGGACCCCAGACGTGGGTACCAGGCGTCAGATTTGAACCACTGGATACGAGCTGGGAGAGATCCGCCATGGGTTTCGACGTCGTCGTCTTCGGCAGCCTCCACATGGACATCATGGTGGCCGCGCCCGACCGGCCGCGCCGGGGCGAAACCTTGGCGGGCCAGTCCTGGGCCTTGAAGCCAGGCGGCAAGGGCGGCAATCAGGCCGCCGAGGCGGCCAGGGCCGGAACGCGGGTCGCTTTTGTCGGGGCGGTCGGGGCAGATGGCTTCGGTCGCGCACTTCTGGACAATCTCGGCCGGCACGGGGTCGACACCGGGTATGTGGCGACACGGGCCGAAGCTGGCAGCGGTATGAGCGTGGCCATCAGCGACCCGAGCGGCGATTACGGAGCAGTGATCGTGTCGGGCGCCAACCTTCTGCTCGGGCCAGACGAAGCGGAAATCGCGGCTTCACTGCTCGCCGATGGCGGCTGGCTGGCGCTGCAGAACGAGATTCCGGATGAGGCGAACCAAGCCGCACTGCAAGCGGCCCGCCGCCGCTCCGGGCGGACTTTGTTGAATGCGGCGCCGGCGCGGACATTGCCCGAGGACCTCGGTGCATGGCTCGACATCCTGGTCGTCAATGCTCTGGAAGCCGAAGCGCTCGGGTGCCGGGCCGTCGGATCTCTCGAACAGGCGGAGCAAGCGGCCGTCCAGTTGCTGCGTCTCGCTGAAGCCGTCGTGGTGACCGCAGGTGCCGTCGGTGTGGCTGCCGGACAACGCCGCGGCGGGCCGATCCGCGTAGCCGCGCAGAAGGTCGACATCGTCTCGACCCACGGAGCGGGTGACTGCTTCATCGGGACGCTCGCGGCCCGACTTTCCCAGGGCGCCGGATTGGAAGCCGCTTTGTGCGACGCCAATGCGACCGCGGCCCTGCACGTTTCGAGACCGGCAGCACCATTCGGCTTACACTCAGCCATAACTGTGTGAAACGCGCTCGCGCCTCCGCAAATGTCGCGGATGCATTCAGCCCACCAAAGCCTCGGGGCCGGCACCGCATACCAGGGCGCAAACCTTTCGGTTCGCCCCAAACTGAAGCCGGCCCGTGCGCAGCGCGGCCGCAGCAGCAGCGCCGCTGAGATCGGCAGCCAGCCCGAGTTCGAACCACAGCCAGCGGGCCGCGTCCATCATCTCCTCGTCCTCGACCAGAATGACATCGTCGATCGAATTCCGAGACAGTTCGAAAACCGCACGATCGGTTTCGGCGCAGGCCATCGTGGCTACGCGCGTGGTCACCTTGTTGAGCCGGACGACCTTGCCGGCCGCGAGCGACGCATGAAAGGTCGGGCAGCCCGTCGGCTCGATGCCGATGATCTTTATGGATGGCCTCAGGGCCTTCAGCGCTACCGACATGCCCGAGATCAGCCCACCGCCGCCGATGGCGATCAGGACCGTGTCCAGTTCCGGGTTCTGTTCGAGCAGTTCAAGCGCCAGTGTCCCCTGCCCGGCCACAACCAGTGGGTCCGCGAAGGGATGGAAGTAGGCGGCGTGATGCCGCTCGGCGAATTCGACGGCGTGGACATGGGTCTCGTTCCAGACCGAACCAACAGCTTCGACCGTTGCCCCAAGAGTCTTGAGCTTGTCGATTTTGGACGGAGCCGCATTCGTCGGCACGAAGATCGTAGCGGGAACGCCGGCAAAGCGCGCAGCGCGGGCGACCGCCAGCCCGTGATTGCCGCCCGATGCCGTGACCACGCCGCCGGCGAGTTCCTCGGCCGGCATGGCAAGGAGCTTGTTGGTTGCTCCCCGGGCCTTGAACGAGCCGGTGACCTGCAGGCACTCAAGCTTAAGCCATAGGGATGCCGGGGTTGGCGGTTCGTTGAGCGCGGTTGCCGCCAGAAGCGGGGTCCGCCGGATGTGGGGCGCGATCCGCCTGGCGGCCACAGTGATGTCATCAAGGGTGATCACGCAATACTCCTTGCAACCCGAATTGTTCGGCCGTCGGATGCAGGAGGCGGCCGACCGGTGCGCTCGTGGACGGCGAGATGCTGCAATACCATCCGCGCGGGCGCTGTCACAGGAATCTTGCGTGGCGAAACGATGCCCTTTCCAGCTTTCCTCGTCAGGCAGAGGCGCCGGTCCCAGGCCCAGTGGCGTGCGCGTGCGCTCGGAACGCTCGCGTCGTCTGGCGGAAGATCAACAGGGCGCTGGGTGTTGAACGGATCGCAAACGGCAACATCGTATCTGTGCGGCGCGGGTGCATTGACTGAGAGGCAGAGAGCAACAACGCCGCCCCCAAGCTCGACTAAATCAAAATCGCTGCAACGCCATCTCGATTACATGTAGTAGGCCATAACGATGGCGTTTAACTCTGCGGCAAAAGACACGATCGGAAACAAAAGAAGTAAGACGGCGCTGATGACCCGCGCCGATTGCCGCCAACTGCTGATCGGCGTGTTTTCAG
>JBBPYT010000240.1:0-7806 GCA_038199665.1 Hyphomicrobiales bacterium | reverse complement strand
GATGACCATCATCGGCACCGAGGGGGGCCATCTGGAGGCGCCCGTATCCGGAATCAAGGCTGCGCTGCTCGCTCCAGCGGAGCGGATCGAGGTCGTCGTGGCGTTCGACAAGCCTGGAATCGCTCCTCGGAAAGTTCAAAACGTCGTCCTTGACCTCATCGCCGCCGCAAGGGTGCCCTCGTCGAGGTAGTCGAGTTCGCCGCCGACCGGGACGCCATGCGCGAGCTTCGTCACGGCGACCTCGAGGTGGGACAAAAGGTCGGTCACGTAATGGGCGGTGGTCTGTCCATCGACCGTCGCATTGACGGCCAGGATCACTTCGCGCACGCCCTCGGCCGCGACGCGGTCCACGAGGCCCGAGAGGTTGAGGTCCGCCGGACCAATGCCGTCTAGCGGCGACAAAGTGCCGCCGAGCACATGGTAGCGGCCCCGCACCACCCCGGCCCGCTCGAGCGCCCACAGGTCGGCGACGGTCTCGACCACCACAAGGGTCGAGGCGTCGCGCCGCTCGTCGCGGCAGATCGAGCAGGGTTCGACCGTGTCGATCGAGCCGCATGACCGACAGGTAACGATCTTTTCTCGCGCCACATTCATGGCCTCGGCCAGCGGCGCCAACAATTCCTCGCGCTTGCGCATGAGGTGGAGCGCGGCGCGGCGGGCCGAACGGGGCCCGAGCCCCGGCAGGCGAGCCAGGAGCTGGATCAGCCGTTCGATTTCGGGCCCGGCGACGCGTTCAGCCATTGAGGTCGGTTCGGTGCTTGCTGAAGGCTCGCGTCCGACGACACGGCGCTAGCGCGCCGGTTGAGGACGAGGGCGGCCATTCGATTGCTAGAACGGCAGCTTCATGCCGGGCGGCAGAGGCAGTCCCGCGGTGACGGCCTTCATCTTGTCCTCGGAGGCGCGTTCGGCCTTGCCCTTGGCATCCGCGTGCGCCGCGACGATCAGGTCCTCGAGGATTTCCTTCTCGTCCGGCTTCAGCAGGGTATCGTCGATATCGAGCCCCCGCATGTGCCCTTTGGCCGTCAAGGTGACGCGGACCAGCCCGCCGCCGGAGACCCCCTCGACCTCGAGTTTCTCGAGTTCGTTCTGGATTTCTTCGACGCGCGCCTGCATGGCCTGCGCCTGCTTCATCAGACCCATGATGTCTTTCATCGGTTCCGTCCTGCTTCAAAGGTCGTCTTCGTCCGGCGTGTCGTCCGTGTAGCCGATGTCCTGGTCGGCGTAGCCGATGTCCTGGTCGGCGTAGCCGACATCCTCGTCCGCCGAGCCGACCGCGAGAGACGTTGCCGATGGAACAGCCTCGACCAGCGAGCGGACCGCGACGATCTGGCTCCCCGGGAAGGTTTCGAGCACCTTGCGCACCAGCGGATCGGCCGCAACCTCCTGGCGCCTGGCCTTGTCCAGCAGATCGGCCTGCTCCTTGAGGCTCGGGGCGCCGCCTTCGGACGATACCGCCACCATCCAGCGCGCGCCGGTCCACTCGTTGAGCCGCTTCATCAGATTCGCGGCGAGCTGCGGCGAAGCCTGGGGGGTCAGCGCGAATTCGATGCGGCCCTCCTCGAAGCGGACGAGACGCACATCGCGTTCGAGCGCCGTCTTGAGCTGGATGTCACGCCGCGTCTGGGCCAGAGCGACAACGTCTTCGAAGCGCCGCAACTGCACCTGCGGCTTGGCCGCGTCGGGCGCTGCCTGAGTCAGCGCCGGCGCGGCTCGGGGCGGCGCTGACCCAAAACTCTGACCCACGGCTCGGGTGCCGGGACCCGGCGGAGGCGGCGCCGCGGCAGGCGCAGCGTCGACTGAAGATGGCGGTAGCGCCGCCAGGCACCGCAAGGCTTCGTCGGGCGTCGGCAGATCCGTCGCACAGGCGAGACGCACCAGCACCATGTCGGCCGCCGCGAGGGGACGCGGCGCGTCCTTGACGTCGGCCAACCCTTTGACCAGCAGTTGCCAGGCTCGGGTCAGCACCGGCAGGCTCAGCGTGCCCGCAAAGGCTGCGCCGCGGCGCCGCTCCTCCTGCGTCAGCGCCGCGTCCTTGGCCGCATGCGGCACCAGCTTCAGCCGGGTCACGAGGTGCACGAACTCCGCCAGGTCCGACAGGACGTGCACTGGGTCGGCCCCGGCATCGTGGAGCAGCTTCAGGCCGTCCATGGCGGCCTGAACCTGGCCCCGCATCACGGCCTCGAACAGGTCGATGATGCGGGTGCGGTCGGCGAGGCCCAGCATGGTCCGCACGGTTTCGGCGTCGACCCGCGCCGTGCCTTGTTGGCCCGACGCTGCGGCCCCGTGGGCGGTCCCGTGGGCGGCCCCATGAGCGGCCCCATGGGCTATGGCCTGGTCGAGCAGCGATAGCGCATCGCGCACCGATCCTTCGGCCGCGCGGGCGATCACCAGCAAGGCTTCGGGATCCGCCTCGACCCCCTCCTTGGCGCAGATACCGCCAAGGTGAGCGATCAGCACGTCGGCCTCGATGCGGCGCAGGTCGAAGCGCTGGCAACGCGACCGCACCGTGACCGGAACCTTTTCGACCTCGGTGGTGGCGAACAGGAATTTGACGTGATCCGGCGGCTCCTCGAGCGTCTTCAGCAGGCCATTGAAGGCCTGCTTCGACAGCATGTGCACTTCGTCGATGATGTAGACCTTGGTGCGCGCCATCACGGGCCGGTAGCGCGCGCCCTCGATCAGTTCGCGCACATCGTCGATGCCGGTGTGGGAGGCCGCATCCATCTCGACCACATCGACATGGCGCGACTCGATGATCGCCTGACAATGAGTGCCGAGTTCGTCCATGCGGATGGTCGGCGCATCGATGGCGGCGGATCCCTCGCGCGCCGGCACATGGTAGTTCAAGGCGCGTGCCACGATGCGCGCCGTCGTGGTCTTGCCGACGCCGCGCACTCCGCTCAGCAGGTAGGCCTGATGGATGCGGTTGAGTTCGAAGGCGTTCGACAGCGTGCGGACCATCGCCTCCTGGCCGATCAGATCGGCGAAGCTCGAAGGCCGGTATTTGCGGGCCAGGACCCGATAGCTGTTGTCGAGGGCCACGGAGGAGTTCATGCGCCTCGCGCGAGGCTCGGTCGAAGAGGCGGCGATCGGTCCGGCTAAGCGCGGACGATGTGACGAAGCCGGACAAGACGCGGCGGCCGGTAGGAGGCTGGACGGAGACCCGCTCGGTTTCGTTAGGGCTGCTTCCTTCCGGATCTGACCCGGTTGGCGAGTGAAACGTCCCCCGCCAACCTCCCGCCTCCTATTTGGATCAAAGCCAGGGTTGGCGCAAGAGCGCGGTTACCTTGTCTTCACTCGCCTCCTTCCTGCAAGACTTCCACCGTCTTACGCTGATGGACCTGACCAGGAGCAAGGCGACCAAGCCGGCCCGGATTGCAACTCCGACATTTGCCTTGTGCCAACCATTCGTAGAAGTCTATGATTCGTGATCATATAACGCGCATCTGCGGGAGGAAGACATGGCAGCACTTATTCGGCAACTCGCTCTCGTCTCCGAGTCCAACAGCGTTGGTGCGAGCGACGTCATGAAGGTCGCCGCCGCACTGCAGAAACAAGCGTCGCGCGATCTTGCACCGATTTGGGAAATTTCCGCCACCGTCGACGCGTTCGACAGGCTGGAGGATGTGCCCCTGGGCTATTGGCCCTTGATCCTCAAGGACGACATACAGCAGTCCGGGGCAGCCGGCATCCATCTCGACAAGGATCGGCAGCCCTTCGCTTTGATCACTGCGGCGACGAATCTGGATTCATGGGCGCTGACGGCAAGTCATGAAGCCCTTGAAATGCTGGTCGACCCTTTCGGCGATAGACTTGTCGCGGGAGACTCGCCTGCGCAAGGTCAAGGTCGGGTCAACTTCCTGGTCGAGGTCTGCGACCCCTCCGAAGCGACCGAGTTCGGCTATACTGCGAACGGTATCCTTGTGGCAGACTTTTACACCCCCAGATATTTCGATCCCCTCACGGCCCCCGGAGTCCGATATTCATACACCGGCGACATCAAAGGGCCGCGCGAGATCCTTCGAGGAGGCTATCTATCCTGGCACGAGCCGGTGTCCGACCATTGGTTCCAGCTTACATGGTTCGACGGAAGCGGCCCGCGGGTCAGGGATATCGGTGCCCTGGATCAAAAGAACGGAAGCCTTCGATCCCAAGTCGACCGGATCGCCGGCAAGGAAAGCCGGAAGGCGATGAGCGGAGGTCGCGACACGGCGATTGCGGCCGGCCTGACGAGCGCGGCGATAGCCCCGGCATCGAACAGCAAGGCCGCGAACCTGCGCATTCAGATCGGCGAGATCCTCGGAACAAGCGTTGGCAAAGATGCGGGATCGAGCAAGCAGACCTCCGGCCGCAGGGGCAAGCCACGCTACCCGATCGACCCCGCATAACCAGCCAACGGAACGCGAGCGCGCCGCGGCGGGTTAATGTCAGAACGAGCCGAGGTGCCAGATGTCAAAAGACCAAGCTTCCGATGCAGCATCGGCCGCGCGTGCGGCGCGCTTGCGAGAGCAGATCGACCAGATAGGGAGCGGTTCCGCCGAGAACCGGCTGCCGACAGACAAAGAGGAGTCACCAAACCCGCCCAGTGCCCGAGATTTCGTCCAGCAAAGGATGCGGGAACTCGATCGCAAGAAGTGACGATTGCTGCGAGATCCATGGGGCCTGATCCAAGTCGTGCTCACGCCCGCCTTTGAAGGATTGTGCTACGTGCCCGGGTCGGACGGAGAACATCCAGACCAACAGGCGGGTCTACGCGAGGGGCCGCCAGCGGTCTTCGATGCCGACGGGCCGCCAGCATAGTCCAACGCTGCGGCTCGCGAATGAGCTCGGCTCGGGTTATATGGGCTAGATAATCCCCGGCGGACCGGGCCGGCATGGCGCGAACTCATCGAGCATCAGCGCCTGCAACATCCCTCATCCAGAGCCACTGCACACCTACTGCGAAGGACGAGGCATCGGCAAGCGGAACCGTTGAGGAATTCGACATCATGCCCCGTCAGCACATCTCGTCCGGCTCCGTCTTTGAAGAGAACATCGGCTATTCGCGCGCGGTGGTCGACGGGGATTGGATCTTTGTCTCGGGAACGACCGGTTTCGACTACGCGACGGGAGCGATCGCCGACGATGTCGTCCAACAGGCCGAGCGCTGCATCCTGAATATCCGGACCGCGATGGAGCAGGCGGGCTTCGGGCTGAGCGACGTGGTCCGGGTGCGATACATCTTTCCCGACGCGGCGGATTTCAAAGCGTGCTGGGCGGTGCTGCGGGAGCATTTTGGCCCGGTGCGGCCGGCCGCCACCATGATCTCCGCTGGCCTCGCCGACCCGCGCATGAGAATCGAGATCGAGGCCACCGGCAAGCGCCGGTCTTGATCCGTTGCAGGTTTTCCGGGAACTCACCATGACGCGACATCACGAACGGGCGGCGCTGTTCCACGAGCTTCACGCGCCCGGGCGCATGCTCCTGCTCCCCAACGCCTGGGATGCGGCCAGCGCACGCTTGCTGGCTTCGCTCGGGGCGCCGGCGGTCGCGACGTCGAGCGCCGCTCTGGCGTGGGCTCACGGGTTTGCCGACGGCGAGAGCCTGCCGCGGGACGTGCTGGTTCAAGCGGTTGCCGAAATCACGCGTGTGGTCGACGTGCCCGTGACGGTCGATACCGAGCGGGGATTCGGCGCCACCCCGGTCGACGTCGCCGAAACGATCGCCAGGCTGATCGAAGTGGGCGCGGTCGGCATCAACATCGAGGACGGCGCGGCTCCGCCCGCCGAACTCGCGGCCCGGATCGCAGCCGTCCGCGCAGCCGCGCAGCGCGAGGGCGTGAACCTGTTCATCAACGCCCGCACGGATCTCTGGCTCAAGCCGATCGTGGAGCCGGGGCGGCGGCTGGCTGAAGCGGTCGAACGGGCTCGCCGTTATCGTGACGCCGGCGCCGATGCGTTCTTCGTCCCGCGGCTGTCGGCCCTCGACGAGATTGGCGCGATCGTGCTTGACGTCCCTCTGCCCCTGAACCTCATGGCCATACCCGAGCTCCCCCCGGCCGCGGCGCTGCGCCAAGCCGGCGTCCGCCGCGTCAGCCTCGGGGTGGCGCCTCTGCTGAAAGCCCTTGGCGCGTTGCGCGAACCCGTGCGGGCCTTCCTCGATGACGGTCAGCTCGCGCCGATGTTCGACGGAGCCCTGACGTTCGCGCAAGTCGACGGCATGTTCGCCTGACGGATGAAGGCAAAGGAGGTGCCGTCCTCTCGACAATATGGCCACGGTCTCGGTGACATGAGTGGCGCTGCCGACCGTGCTCGAGGCGCTCGGGGTCGAACCGCTGATCCTGGATCTGGCGGGTTGCTGAAATCCGCTCCCGGCGGCCAACCCGAAGCTACTTCGACCCAAGCGCCTTGCAGGTCAGCCCATGCGGCTGGCAGGCGATGCCGGGCGTCGAGCATTGAGCCTTGCCGGCCGTGTCGGTCGTGCACAACACGCACCCGTCCGTCCAACTCAGGCATGCCGGGTTCTGCTTGCCATAGCCCTGTATGGACACGGGCGTGCCCTTGCGGAGGGGCGGCGCTTTAAACGAGTCCGCGTCCGCGCTCGACCCGAAGGCCAGAACGCAGGCCAGGGCTGTCGACATGCGCAAAATCATTGCCGCAGCATAGCCTGCCGCAACGCAAAGCTCCAAGCGGCAGGACCTCGGTCGCTGCCCGAACGCGACTTCAGCCCGGCGAGTCTTGCGAAGCGACTCGCGTCGACCGGTCTCCACCTATAAGCTCAGGTTGAAGTAGGAGATGTGCCGCATGAGCGAGCCAGCGGACCAGTTTAAGCGCGCTCCGCGTCGAAAGAGCGATCGTGGCAAAAGAGTCAGAGTATCCGACGAAGCCAAACAGCTCTATGCGGATCTCATGCGCGACCGCGAAAAGCGGCAGGACGACGCCAAGCATCTGCCGGCTTGGCCCGGCAAGACCCGGTAACTTTCCCCGGCCAGGACGTCGCGACGACCGGATGGACGAACTGCAGATAACTTCCCCGGCGTGACGGGTACGCGGCGGACCAGGCGGGTTGCGGCGCCCGTGAAAGCGGCAGATGCCAAGCCGGCGCAAGCAGGGCTTAAAGCCCTGCTCGATGCAGGGCGCGCTCACTCCCGAGCAGGTGTCGCTACCGTGAGATAGGGCGTCTTCAGGTCCTTGAGCGCGGTCGGTCCCGGAACCTCGTGATGGACGACCGGTATGGTCTTGAGAAACTTGGCGATGGCGCGAAGATCGGCATCGGTTGCTTGACGGTAGGCATGCCAGGGCATGATCGGCATGAGGACGCGCCCGCCGGGAATCACGCCCGTCTTCAACGCCTTCACGATCTCGGCCTCGGACCAGATGCCGATGCCGGTTTCCTTGTCCGGCGTGATGTTGGAGGGGTAGAAGACGCCCGCTTCGGGAATGAACCAGCCGATATCCGAACCGGCACCATATTTGGCGGGATCGGGTTTGCCGGCGAAGGCGCCTGTCGTGTGGCAGCCGCCGCAGTCCATGATGGTGGCGAGAAATTTCCCCCGCGACATCTGGGTTTCCGCATGGCCTGCAGACGTGAGGACAACCGCGCAGAAAGCAGCTGCCGCCACGTGTCCGCCAATGTTCATGAATGCCTCCGAGGCTCAGCGAATCGACGTGTGGGGCGAACCTTAGCTAAGCGTTGCGCTTCGCAATTGACCTGTGCGCCGGTTCGTCGGTCGCCCTGGCGGCTCGTGACAGCGCGCGGCGCTCATGCTAGCGCCCCGCCATGCTCGAAGGCCTGCCCCCCGACAATGCCGCCCGCCTTCTGCGGCTG
>JBBPYT010000239.1:0-7929 GCA_038199665.1 Hyphomicrobiales bacterium | reverse complement strand
GTGGAAACGTTTCGAAGTTAGGCGGAAGTGGAGGCAGGTCCTGGACGTTTGGGAAATCATCGCGAAACAGTGCCCAAACTTCACCTGCCCGGATTTGCTGATAACCTTGAGGCAGGTCGAATTGGATGCCCAATACCACTTCGTTTAGTGGCGGATTTTTGAAGTCAGGAAGGTCGCTCGGTCTCGTCACATGCTTTCACCCTGGTCCGCGCATCCGAGCGCCTGCTTACACTCAACAACTAAATCGTTCTGTCTATCAAGCGAAAGCGGCCTCCAGCGCTGGTTGGCCACCCAATAGCACCGCGTATTCCTCATAGGAACACCGTTCGGGTGGCGACCTGCCCCCGCCCGTAAAGAGCGCTGAGCTGGTAGATGTTGAGCGTGTAGGACGGCTGCGCGGCGCCGAAGTCGGCGGCCTGGGCGGTTGCCGAATAGAACCATGTCGGGGACGCAAGCGCCGAGACGGTGCGCACGACCCCGCCCGCCCCATTCAGCACTTCGACATCGTAGACTTCGAAATCTTCGTTGAGCGGCACGGTGTTCGGATCCCAACCGTCGCCGGCGAACCGCGTGCGCCGAACCCAGGTGAAGGTGGCGTCGGCGGCCGGCAGCGCCCGGCGTCCCGAGATCTGCGACACCGAGAACGGGCGAAGCCCGACGGATGCGGCAACGAGGCTGGTGTTGCAGTATCGCGGATCGCCGACCGGAAAGGGGCTTGGGCCGTATCGCAGGGCCTGGACGAGGCCGCGCTTGTCGAGACCCATGTCGAGCGGCATGAGAGTCGCGGCGTCGAGCACCACCACGCGGGTACGGGCCGGCGCCGGGTTCTGCATCGACGCTTCGCTGCCGAGCTGGCCGCGCAGCAGCTTCGTCAGGTTATAGCTGCCCAACCCGACCAGCGTGGCGCTCTGGTATTGCAGCACCTCCCATTGGCCAAGCGCCGCGTTCTTGACCGCGATCGCGCCGGCGCCGCCGAGCACCTGCGCTTCGGTCAAGGACAGGAGGTTGGCGGCGCCATAGAAGCGGACCGAGACCACGTTGCCGCGATCCCAGCGGTCGACCGGCCCGGCGAAGAGCGGGCTCGTCAACTCGCCCATCACGGACGGGCTCTCGACCGTGGTGACGTAATCGTAGCCGCCCCCGCCATTGCCGCGGTAAATGTCGATCCCGGCCCAGGGCGACGCATAGGCGGCGATGCGCGGCGCCCAGAGTTCCGGCTCCGAACCCGTGACGGGCGGCAGGTCCATGAACTCGATCACCGGCGGCCCGAGCGCACCCGGCCGCGGGCTGGTGCTCTTGGGCGCGGGCGGCGAGGCGACTTTGAGCAGCGACGGATCGAACCCGGCGAGCTCCATGGCCCGATAGGTCGAGGTCTCGACCGACTTGATGCGGAACGGCAGGCTCGGGCCGTTGAGCGTCAGAGCGAGGGCGTCGCCCGCGTCGAGCCGGAGCAGCGAGGGCGGCAGCTTGATGCTGCCGGTCTCGCGTGCCGCCCAGACCTGCTGCAGCACGCTCATGGCGACGTCCGACGCATAGGTCGGATCGAGGGTCGCGGCGGTCGACATGCGGGCGACGTTCTGGCTGTTGCCGATCGCCTTGCGGCCCTCGACGCCGGCACTCGCATAGCCCCGATAGGGATCCGCGAAGGTGACCCGCAGGGCGCCCGGCAGATCGGTGTCGCTGGCGCGGGTCAGGCTGTAGCCGGGGTCGGTGTCGCCCTCGATCGCCAGCTGGTCGGCAACGATCGGCGTCACCCTTACGTTGCCCTTGGCGAAGAAGACCACCTGGCCGCCGCTCTCGCAGGCATCGAACTGGAAGGCGTCCATCAGCCCGGCCAGCATGTCGCGGGGCGAGGCGACCGCGTCGGTGGCGTAGCCCAGCACCAGGGTCGAGGCGCTCATCAGGGCGGACGTATCGTAGTGGACGACGCCCACCGCGGCGCAGAGTTCGGCGATGATCCATTTCAGCGGCACCTGTTCGAGCCGCCCGGTCAGCCAATGGCCGAGCTCGTAGTTCGGCGTGTCGTGCCAGACGGAGTTGAGGCCGGGAAAGTTGGGGAATGGCCGGGCATCCCAGGCCCAGGCGAACATATTGGCCGTGTCGAGCATCGGGCCGCCGTAGACGGTCGAGACCGGCGCATTGTCGCGCCAATAGGCCAGCATGGTCTCGAGATAGGTCCGCTGGATCGGGTCGTCCTTCGAGCCCAGCGAGAAATAGGGCAACGATGATTCCGAGCTTTTCGGGTCGTAAAAGACGTTCGGCTGGTTGGGGCCCTTGTCGAGCGCCGGGCAGCCGAACTCGGTGAACCAGACGGGTTTCTGCTGCGGCGCGTAGCTCGTCGCGACGGCGCTTTCGACGCCGCCGGGCCGCGAACGATGCGCATTCGCCCACCAGTTGCGGATGTCCTTCTGGCGGAACACCCAAGGCTTGCCGTGCGCCGTATCGACGATGGGTGTGCGGGTCTGCGCCACCCGGTCGGCGGGGGAAGCGTAGTACCAGTCGTAGTCCTCGCCGCCCTCGATGTTTCGGCCGAGATAGGCCTTGTCGTAGATGGTGAACGGGCCCGCGAAGGGGTCGCTGTCGACATTGGGCGCGCCGTCGCGCCAGTCGCTCATCGGCAGGTAATTGTCGATGCCGACGAATTCGATGTTCGGGTCGGACCACAGCGGGTCCATGTTGAAGATGACGTCGTTCGAGCCGTCGGCCGGCCGGTGCGAATGATATTCGGTCCAGTCCGCCGCATAGCCGACCTTGCAGCCCGTTCCGACGATGGCCTTGCCCTCGGCGGCCAAGCTTTTCAGCGCCTGCACGGCCGGATAGGTGCCATTGCCCGGCGAGGAGCGAATCTGCGTCAGCCCGACCAGTTCCGAGCCGACGATGAAGCTGTCGACCCCGCCCGCCGCGACGCACAGGCCGGCATAATGCAGCACCATCGTCGAATATTGCGTGAAGAAGGCGTTGACCTCCGCCGCGGCCTCCGCGGTCTTGTCCGGCGAGCCCGGCAGGCCCGGCGCCGGAAAGCAGGTGATGCGGCCACGCCACGGGAAGGCCGCCTGTTCGCCGGACCCGTAGGGGTCTGGTAACCCGTTGCCGGGCGGCACGTCCATCATGATGAAGGGGTAGAACATCACCCGCAGGCCATCGGCACTCATGGCTTGAATTGCCTGGATCACCGTGTCGTCTGACGGCGTACCGCCGAAGGCCGGCACGAGGCCGGTGGTGGGCGCCGCATCGATGAGGCCGGTCGGGTCGAGGATCGACGGATCGATCAGCGACACGACCTGCGCCGTGGCGCGGGTGAAGCCCGCCACCGCCCAATCGGCCGGGGTGACGGTCTTGATGTTGGTCTCGACCTTGGGAACGATCTGGCACGCTCCGACCCTGAGGTCGGAGCCAAACCAGGTGACGATCAACGACACGGCCGACCGGTTCGGCAGCGCCGCGTTCAATTGATCGAGCGAGGCGGAAAAATCGCAGGCGCCGTTCGGCGTGTGGACGTTCTCGGGAAACCAGGCCCCGAAGCCGTCGGATGACTGGTAGACCTGCGTGCCGTAGACGAACTCGCCGGCGCCGGGCAGCATGGCGACCGAGCGCAGCAGGTTGGTCACGTCGTCGGGGTCGGGGATCGGCGGCGAACGGATCAGTTCCGCCGTGATCTGCGGCATGCGGTTGCCGAAGGCGTCGAGCGCCATCAGCTGGAACACGATGTAGCAGAGGCCCCGATAGGCCGGCACGGCGCCGGTGCCTTCGATGGACTCGATGAAGCTGTCGGGCAACTGGCTCTCGGAGCCGCTGTAGAACGCGTAACCGTACTGGCTGAGGTCGAGTTCGTTGCCGTCGGCCCAGACGCGCCCCAGCGTGACGTTGTCGCCGCCGTCGCAGAAGGCCACCGCGAAGGACAGCAGATAATGCGTCACCTTGGTGGTGCTGCTGCCGAACCCCTTGCCGGACGAGCTCGCGGTCTTTTCCTCCGTGTCGACGGTCTGGAACTGCGTGGCCCAGATCACATTGCCGCCGAGCCGCATGCGGCCCCAAAGTTTGCGGACCGGCGTGCCTTCGTTCGACGAGGTGATGTTGATCGTATCGAGCTGCGGCGTTTTCGGGCGTGAGGTCAGCGCGTTGATCAGGAGGTTGTCGACGACCGCCCCGCCGACGGCGCCGATGGCGCCGCCGATCAGCCCGCCGAGCGGTCCGCCCAGCAGCGTGCCCACGGCCGACCCGGCCGAGCGAAGAAGGAGCGTGGCCATGGGGGTTCCCGGTGGAGGCAGTGCCTGTCTCGAGCGTTGCGCGTTGGCGTGCGCCAGGCCGGGATTGGCGTAGACTACCTGTCGAAGATGGAACTCAGCCGGACACGCCGCGAGGAGTCGGACATGCCTAGCTGCAAGGTAGCCCGCCTGCATGAGCAGGGGCAGGACATGGTCATCGTCCCCTTGGACTCAAGCTTTGGGCACAAGTCGGAGCAAGAGCAACATCGATCAGGCCGATGGCAAGAGTACGAACCTCTCCGTACTCCCGGCGATCATCGAAATGGCAACCGTGCGATCATCGAAAACCCGAGTTGCGAAAGCGAAGCCAAACCCGCGTTCCTGCTTGTTCTTCTCGCTCTTGATCGGGTCCCATTCGAACGCCATTGCGAGAACTGTAGCCGGGATCGAGGCGATCGGGAGGTTTGGGGACGCACCCCCAAACTGCCCGTGAGAGCGGCCCGGAATTCGCTTTCTGCCTCAATACCCAAATCATAATTAGCCACCAAGCGGCTTCGGCACCAGGGGAATGGAACCAGCGGCCCTCCGGCGCCCTCCCTCACCCCACCCCCGGCCAGCCAAACGCTGCCACGATCCGCTGCCGCCACCAGCCGTTCATCGTCACCTCACGCACCTTGTCGCGCGACTGGGCGTGGATCATGCGATCGGGGCCGGAGAGGATCGCGGCGTGCTTGGCGATGCTGCCGGGGCGCATGCGGAAGATCACCACGTCGCCGGGCTGAGCTTCGCTCAGCACCACAGGCAGCATGTGGCGTCGCGCGGCCTTGATGAGATGCTCGGTCGCACCGACCTCGCCCCAGTCCGGCGTATAGGGCGGCGGCGCTTCGGGCTCGCAGCCATAGAGGTCGCGCACACGCCGCGCACGAGGCCGAGGCAGTCGCAGCCCGCGCCGGCGAGTGCCGCCTGGTGGTGGTAGGGCGTGCCGACATAGCGGCGCGCCGCGGCCACGATCTCGGCACGGGTCGGCATCATGGATGGTTCCCGAAGATCGACCCGCCGGCCTGGCCGAGAGCCCCTTGCACGCCGTATCGCGTCACGACATCGACGCCCGGAATGTGCGGAAAGCCGCGGAAATTGACGACGTTGTCGAACTTGGACTTGCAGGTGGCGAGGGTCTTGCGGCAGCCGGCCAGGGCCGTCCCGCTATCTGCTGCCGCGATCGGAAAAGGCGGCGGCAGCCAGAGTTCGAGGATGTCCACGCCGGACGTGCGCCGGTGCGACTTGATCTCGAACCGAATGGCCGCATTGGCCCCCGTCGCGAAGGTCAGCGTGCCCTCAGTGAACCAGTCGGAGGCGAAACCGGAGAGGCCTGACACGACGATCTGGCGCCCGGTCGTGGAACTCACCGCCGCGACCGTGGCCCGCAAGGCGGCTTGCGCGAGGTCGATCTTGCACCGCGCATCGCCGAGGCTCGCCGAACAGCTCCGCTCATAGGTCTGGCCGATCTTCTGGTCCAGCCGATGGGCGATCGAGCGCAGCTCGGCCGAAAAGGCGACGCCCTCGCGCTTGACCTCCCCGAGATGGCCGCGCGCGATGAGGATCGATTGCGTCGGGTCGGCCCAATTGACCCAAAACACCTCGACCGCGGCATCGTCGTAGCGCCCGGCCAGAATGTCGGCATCGCTGATGCCAGGCGAGGACAGCGCGCCCGCCGCACTGAGGTTGTCGATCGAGAGCCCGAGGCCCTGCTGGATCCGCGATGCCGAAAACCCCGTATCGGCCGAAAACGTCGTGCCCTCGGCCGTGATGTCGCGATCGTGTTCGGTGAGTCCCAGCACGGTGCCGTCGTGCCGCGTCACCCGCCAGCAATAGCAGAGCGTCGTTACGCCGCTATCGAGATGCGCCTGCAAATCGGGCGGAACGGTCTTCATCTCACACCTTGATCTCGATGATGGGGATGTTGGGGATCTGCCCCGCCTCGAAATAGCCGAGGTCGACCTCGAGGTAGTCGGTGTCGAACCGCACCGGCACGTCGAATTCGAAGCCGGCCGTCACGGCGGCCCCGCCGGAGGGTACGTGACCCGGCACAAAGGTCACGAGGCCGGTCGTCGTATCGACCGTCCAGCTCGTGCCGATCGGCACAGCATTGCCGTTGACCGCGACCCGCACCGTACCCGCCACGGGCTTGCGGATCATCCGCAGATATTGCGTGCCCGCCGCGCCGCCGTAGGGCTTGATCAACTGGAACACGGCGGTGCTTGCGTCGCCCGTCCCGATCCCCACGTCGAGGGCGCTCGGGCTCTGCGGCGACGGGCAGGAGCGGTAGTCGAACCTGTCCTTCCAGCGGAAGCCGCAGAGCCGTCCGAGCTGTGCCTCGAAGAAGTTCAGCACCGCCTCGAGCTGGGCAAAGCTCTTGATCCCGTAGCCGGCCTGGTATTTGCGCCGCCCGTCGGCCCAGATCGAGTTGCGCTCCTCGGCATTCGAGCGCAGGGTGACGATGTCGGTGCGCCGCTCCGGACCGCCCCGCGCCCCGAGCGCCACGTCGGTCGGGAACCGGGCTTCGTTGAAGACAGCCGACATCACATGTTCCTTTGGCCGCGCATCACGGCGCGGGACAACAGCGCCGCGACTTGGGTTTCGGACCGCGCGAAGGAGGGCGCGTCGGGCGAAGTGACGTTGAAGTTGATCACCTGGGCGGCCGCCTGAGCCGGGCGGAGCGGCGCCGAGCCGGGGATCTTGTCCCAAGGCGTCACGGCGGCGGGCCCGGCCACCACCTCGGCCCCGGCCTCGCCGACGACGCCCCACTGACCGGCCCCGATCGAGCCACCGTCGGCAAAGAGCCCGGCGAAAGACGAGCCTGCCGAGCCCGGCGCGAGGCTCCCGGTGGTGCCCGACGGCACGCCGCCGCCGAAAAGCGCCTTGCCGAGCACGCCGAACAGCCCGCCTTCGGCGCCGTTGCTGCCCTGCGTACCGAACAGCCCCGCGAACGGGCCCGATCCGGTCAGGGCCGCCCCAAGTCCGGCCTGGGACAGGTTGCGCAAGGCGCCGGCCGCTGCGTCGCCGAGGCGGGCCCCGTCGAAGATGATCGCATCGATACCGCCGAGAACCTGCTGCGACCCAAAGTTCCAGGCCTTGTTGGTGCTCTCCTGGGCCGCCTTCAGTTTGGCCTGGGCGGTCGTGGCCGCGTCGATCTGCTGGACCAAGCCGGCGACGGCATCCTTCTCGGCCGTCGTGGCATCGGTGCCGAGCTTGGCCTGTTCGGCCTCGATCTTCATGCGCAGGGCGATCTGGTCATGCGCCGCGCCCGTCGTCTGCAGCAGCGCAAGCTGTTCGGAGAGATGCGTCGTCACTTTGGCCGAATTGTCGTCCTTGTCGCCCGACGTGTCCTTGATGGTGGCGCCGGTGAGGAGTTGCGCCGCCGAAAGGCCGTTCGGCGCGACGACGGCGTTGGCCGCGGCCCGCGCCTTGCCGGCCAGGTTCCGGGCCGCCGCTTCCAAGGCGCCGGTCTGCGACGATTGCAGCTGGGCGGCTGCCCCCAAGGTGCGGGAAACATCGCTCGAGGTTGCGCCGGCCCATTGGCCCGCCGTGCGCGCCAGCCGGTCGAGCGTCTGCCCGGCGCCCTCGGCGGCGCGCGTGAAGCCGGAGAAATCCGCCTCGAAGCCGAAGCTCAGGGCACCAGCATTGTCGGCCACCTCAGGCCTCCTTGTTCTGCCATGCCCGAAGC
>JBBPYT010000238.1:0-6889 GCA_038199665.1 Hyphomicrobiales bacterium | reverse complement strand
GGATCAACGGCGCAAGGATGCGGCCTAGCGTTTCCAAGGGCGTCGGTTCAGGCTGACGCACCACCACCGTCATGGGTTGAGGCCCTGAGGCGCCATAGGTTTCGGGCGAGGCCTGTGCCGTCTTCCTGTTCTGATCGACGGTTTGCGAAAGGTTGGAGGCGAAATTTATGACCCTCTGCAAAGTTCCGCCGTTGGTTATCTGGCGCAAGGCCTCCACCTTTTTCATCATGGTGGATTCATATTTCGGCAGTTCGGTCGCGAGTTCCTTCACCTGCGTGGTTATGAGCCCGCTCAGCGCGACGATCGCGATGAAAGCCAAAAGCGTCATGACCAGAACGGGGACGACGCGCCCCAGGTGCCAGGCATGAAGCAGACGAACGCCAGGCGCGAGCACGAAGCTCAGCAGAATGGCGAGCGCGATCGGCACGAAGATTTCGCTGCCGAAGTAAAGGGCCGCTATGGTCGCGCCGATGGTCAGGACCAGCCGGGTCGTGTCCTGCGGCTCACTTTCGAGGGAGGGTGATACTTGCGGCATTGACTCACTCAAACCCAGGCACTCAACCGAGAAGCCCCCATCTCGCCCAGCTTTGTGGGCCAGATAACGCCGGTGCGAAGCAGCTCGCCGGGGAACGGCCCGGGCGCGTTTCGATGCGAGCCGAACGAAAGCCGGTTCGGCCGGCATGTTGGGTCCCCGAAGTTATCACGCGACCACCTTTCCGGGGGCACGAAACGATGAAGGCCCGACATACCGATGTCAGGCCTTCATTTACTTGAGGATCGGACCACCGCCGCCAGTTCAGACGAATCTTCAGTCTTTTCTGGCGATCGAAGCTCCAAGCAATCCTAATGATGGAACAACGCAATAAGAATGATGATCGGTATTGGAACTCCGATCAGCCACAGCAGTACAGAGCGACCCATGTCAACTATCCCCCATGTCGATGCTCTACCGACAGAACGCAGGACATAGCGTCGTGGTTCCCGAGTACCCCGATTACTCTGCGTGTCGAAAACCGGAGGGGTAGGGCTGGGCTGGTACTTCGAAAGGCTCGAGCCGGTTCCGCCTTTCGGCGGCACGTGGCGCAAGCTCTCCCGCGCCAGGCTTCGCCACGAAGGCCTAACCTCAGGGAAACTTCGGCGCGCCTGTCTTCGTCCAGCCTTTCGGACCGGCCGGCCGGAGCAGAACGCCTGCGCCGGGAGGAGCGGCAGCTGGCACCCTCTTCAGAACGGATGGTATTGGAACAGCCAGGTTTCGGTCAGAATCTGGTCGCCATTGCGCAAGGTGCAGCGAAGTTCGACCGGGTCGGTGCCCGTCACCACGAGATCGAACTGTGCCCGCCAATGGCCGTTCACGCTATCCGGCACGGCCTCGGTGTAGACGTAGGCCGTGAACTCGCCGCGCGAGGTCGAGAGCAGCGGCTCGGGCTTGACACCGAAAGGCAGATTTTCCAGCGGCCCCCCCAGAAACTCGACCATGAATTTGCGCACGCCTTTGGGCCGCGGCTGGCCCGGCTGTCCGCCGCGACCCAGGCGCGTCGCAACACAGCGCGCCAGCGGCGACGGATAGGGTTCGTCGGCCAGCCAGTGCAGCTTGTACTTGAAATCATAGCTCTTGCCTGCCGTTGCCGGCTCGGCCGGCACCCACATGGCCACGACATTGTCGTGGATCTCGTCGTCGGTCGGGATTTCGACCAACTGGACGGCGCCCTTGCCCCAATCGTTCAGCGGCTCGACCCAGACGCTCGGCCGGCGGTCGTAGAAGACGCCGTCGAGGTAATGGTCGAACACGCGGTCGCGCTGCAGCGAACCATAACCGCGGGGCGACTGATCGCTGAATGCCGAAGCCGTGGTCCTGTCGGGGTTGTTCAACGCCCGCCACAGCCGCTCGCCCGCGCCTGTCCACATGGCAAGCCCGTCCGAATCGTGCACTTCGGGGCGCCAGTCGATCGCGGTTTCCTTCACGGTTTCGGAAAACCAGTACATGGTCGTGAGGGGTGCGATGCCGAGACGATCGACGGACTGCCGCAGATGCACGGTGTGCTCGATATTCATCAGCACGCCTTTGCCCCGCGTCATGGTGAATCGATAGGCACCGCTAACCGAGGGGCCGTCGAGCAGCGCATAGATCACGATCGCATCGCCGTCGTTGCTCGGCGCCTCGATGTAAAATTGCGTGAAGTCCGGAAATTCCTCATCCCTACCTGCGACCGCCACATTCACGGCGAGGCCACGGGCCGACTGCCCGTACTGGAAGAGTTCGCCGATCGCCCGGAAATACGCGGCACCGAGAAACGCCACCCAATCGTTCTTGCGCCAATCGAGCTTGCCGTCCCGCGCTTCCTGGACGCGGAAGCCGGCGAAGCCGATGCCCTTCGGCAGTTGGTGCGCCGGACTTTCCGGCGGAATTTTGAACATGGCCTGGTCGTAGACGATTTCGCGCGACTGGCCTTCGGCCACCACCAGCATGTCCACCGATTTCTGGAAAAACATCCCGAGGTGGAAGAAGGTCACCGGGAACTTGCCGGGGCCGTTGGCGAACAGCGCCTGATCGGTGTTGAAGCCGATCTTGCCCCATTCCTCGTAGTTGAGCTTGGTGACGATCTCGGGAGAGGGGCGCATCGGCGCCTGATAGGGTTGGGTCGCCATGACCCGCGCCTTCTCCTTCAGGAGATCGAACGAGAAAGGCTCCGGAGAGCCGAGCTTCAGGGCGCTTTGCGCATGCGCCGGGGTCACGCCTTCCGGCACGAGACCCATTGCGGAAGCTGCTGCCATCGCCTTCAGAAGCGAGCGGCGGTCGAAATCGTGCATGATCGGGGGCCTAGCCGCGGATGGGTTCGACTTTGATGGCGGCACGCATGAAATAATAGAGGGCGACAAAACCGGCGAGCCCGAACATCACCTCGACCGAACGGGCGATCGCTGGGGCAAGCCCGAAGAGGCCGCCGAGTGCCCATCCGGCCGCCCAGGACATGCCGACGAGCTCTGTGCCGACCAAAATGGCGACGCAGGAGATGGTCGTGAAATTGGCCCAGTGGATCGGTTTCTGTTGCGACAACGAACTCTCCGAAAAGCGGCAGCTTCGCTGCAGCTATAGCACGGAACGTCGCGGCGCAAGGTGGATGACGACAGGTCGCATGCTCAACCGCGGCTGTTTCGTCCGGCGGCGGAACGGTCGGGGAACATCGCGCAGGTGCAGGCATTTGAATCGCCACCGAGGAGTGTGCGTGATGGCGTTTTCGCAAAGTGACCTGGGCAATTCTGACGTTCACGAGGTGGTCGACCCGCGCGATGCTGCCGAAAGCGCGGGTTTGAGCTATGTCAGCGACGAGGAGCCGGGCATCGCTCGGCACAAGGCCGGCAAGGGCTGGTTCTTCCGGATGCCGGACGGCCGCAAGGTCACGGACAAGCAAGTTTTGGCACGCATCCGCTCGCTCGCCGTTCCGCCCGCCTATACCCACGTCTGGATATGCACCCGCGAAGACGGCCATATCCAAGCGACGGGTCGGGACGCCAAGGGCCGCAAGCAATACAGATACCATCCGGCGTTCCGGGAGGTCCGCGACAGCGTCAAATACGAGCATGTGACGGCCTTCGCCGAAACCCTGCCGCATATCCGCGCCACGGTGAAGCAGCACATGGCCCTGCACGGCCTGCCTCGACAGAAAGTGCTGGCCACCATCGTGCATCTGCTCGAAACGACACTGATCCGGGTCGGCAACGAGGACTACGTCAAGCAGAACCACTCATACGGGTTGACGACGTTGCGGGACCCGCATGTTCACGTCAATGGTGGCGAATTGCGGTTCGAGTTCAAGGGCAAGAGCAACAAGGTCTGGAAGCTGAAGGTGCGCGACCGGCGCGTCGCCAAGATCATCAGGGCTTGCCAGGAGCTCCCTGGCCAGCAACTCTTCCAGTACATCGACCACGAGGGCGTCCGTCACGGTGTCGACTCGCACGACGTCAACCAATATCTGCGCGAGATCACCGGCCGCGACATCACGGCGAAGGATTTCCGGACCTGGGCCGGTACTGTGCTGGCCGCGCTGGCGCTCAACGAGTTCGGCGCTATCGATACGCAAGCCAAGGCCAAGAAGAACGTCCGCGCCGCCATCGAACACGTGTCGTCCCGGCTCGGCAACACCGCGACCATCTGCCGGAAGTGCTACGTGCACCCGGAAGTGCTGAATTCCTACATGTCGGGAGAACTGCTGCTCGAGATCAAGGAGGAGGTCGATGCGGAGCTGCGTGAAAACCTGCCAAGTCTGAAACCCGAGGAAGCGGCCGTTCTGGCGTTGCTCGAGGGCCGGCTGCAACACGAGATCCAGAGGCGCGGCAGCATGGCGCATTGACGCCGCAGCCCCGTCTCCGGGCCCTCGAGCATCGGGCTGAGCAGGCGCAGCGGTCGCAACCGGTGCGCCTTGGGCGACCGTTTGCCGCATGACCGCCGGAATTTTAAGGTTAGCCCGTCCCGTTCGCGGCCGAGACGAGCTTTGCCGGCGTCGAGTTCACCCGTTCCGCCAGCACCACCGGCGCGTCATGACGCGGAGCAACGCTCTTCCGACGCAACGTCGCATGAAAGACCCCGTCCCGTGAGCGACTTCTTCGAAGATCTGGTGATCGGGACGCAGATCGACCTCGGCGTCCATACGTTCACCCGGGAGGAAATCGTCGGCTTCGCGCGTCGTTTCGATCCGCAACCCTTTCACCTCGACGAGGCGGCCGCGGCGCTGAGCCAGTTCGGACGGCTTGCCGCGTCGGGCTGGCACACGGCCGCCGTATGGATGAAGCTTTACGTGGCACATCGGCAGGCCACGATGGCGGCCCTCCTGTCGCGCGGCGAGACGCCGTCGCGACCCGGACCGTCCCCGGGCTTTCGGCAGATGAAATGGCGCAAGCCGGTCCATGTCGGCGATACGGTTCGCTACGTGTCGGTTTTGGTCGGCAAGCGCGTTACATCGACGCCAGGGTGGGGCCTTATCTTCCACCACAACACGGGCACCAATCAGGACGGCGACGTCGTGTTCGAATTCGACGGCTCGGTTTTCTGGGAACGGCGGGCCTGAACCGGTGCCCCTTTACGGTTCAGCTCCAGCGCGGCGCATGACGCAATGCGCGATGCCGTCCTCCCAATAATCGGCGGAAGCGCGCACGAAGCCCAGACCGGCATAGAAACGCTCGACCTCGACCTGCGCCCCAATCTCGATCGGGACCGTCCCGAAGCCTCGGTCGATTTCGGCGAAGGCCTCGACCATCATCCAGCGGCCCAGCCCGGTTCTGCGGGTCGCGGCTGCGGTCGCCACCCGTCCTATCCGGGCACAGGGGCCGCCGAACCCTGGCCCGAACACGCGCAGGCAGCCGGCCAGTTCGGCCGCATCCGCGAGCCAGACCAGCAGATGCCTGGCCGACCCGTCATGTCCGTCGATATCGGCGTAGGCACATCTTTGTTCGACCACGAAGACATCGCAGCGCAGCCGCAACAGAGCATAGAGCTCGCGGACTTCGAGATCATCGAACGCCTTCCAGGTGACCCGAGGCCGGCCCATAAGCGGTCTGCGCGCGTCGTCGTTCAGTTGGAAATCTGCCCGTGTTGGCACAACCCGTCCCTCCTTCAGCGCGCTAGTCTAATGACCTGTTAAGGTCAACAAATCAGATTGCCGCGATCGCCAGCACGAGGCGATCAGCTTCGCTTCCAGCCAACCGCACACGGCCCCATGACCTCGACCAAAGCACCGATTGACGTTCATGCAGAGACCGAGCTTCACCGCCGGATCCATTCCGAAAGTCCCTATTGGGACATGATGTATCAGGCCGTGCTGGGCCAGATGACGACCTACATCGACCTTGCCGTGGCTCAGGCCTTGGCGGCGCATGGCATCGGTTCGGGACAGACCGCAACCGGTTCGGCTAGTGCCTACGAATTCGCCCCGTTCGAGGATGCGCCGAAGGGGACCGAGGATCAGTTTCATCACGGCCAGCACGATCAGGCTGCGAATCATGCGCCTATGAGGTCCTCGGCACGATCCTCGACGACCCCGCCCTGGCTGCGGCCCTTCACGCTGCCCGAAAAGGTTCGCTTCACCCGCACGCCCGACGCCCTTCTGGGGACCGAGCGACCGGACCCGCAGGAGCAGCAGTTCCACAGGGGCGGGGAGGTCGAGGCAACGTCCGCTTCGGAGATCCCGCCCTTCGATCCGGATCCGCCGGCATACCGCAGACCTTTCACCTTGCCGCCCAACGTCCGGTTCAACCGCTCCCCGCAGCGCAGGAGGATCGAAGGGGAGGCGTCCGCGAAGGCAGGCGAGACCGACCCCGAGAGCGAAGCGAAGGTCGCGCCCGTCGGCGATATGCCGGCCGGGCCCGGCGCCCTCGTCGGCGATCCCTACGCCGCAACCATGGACAAAGACCCCCCCGCATGCGAGCCGCAGGCCGATGCGACAGCGCCGGCCTGGTTCGGCATCATTCGGGCGGAACGCACCGAATTCCTCCGTCAGGTCGACGAGCAGGAAAACGCGAGGCACGGGATCGAAGCCCTGGAGCCGTCCGACGGGGCATTCACCGACGACATCATAGCCACCGCATGGCTGATGAGCCAGGGCGAGCGGGGCAACCAAGCGCCTGCCCTGGACCCGCAGGAGCGAGCGATCGAATCGGCTCGGCGCCTCGCACCCGACGCGCCCGCACAGCCTGCCTCGGCAAGCGAGCCCGCGACTGCGCGCCTCGACAAGACCGAGCCGACGGCCGTGGCCGATGCTCGATTGCCCAAGAGGCCGACCGGCATCGCCTCGCCCGAAGATGCCCGGGCCTTCGTCGGACCGCCGCGGGGCGGCTCCGCGCGGCGCGGCAGCGCCACGCCGCATGGGCTCGGACCCCTGGAACAGATGAGCCACCT
>JBBPYT010000237.1:0-5834 GCA_038199665.1 Hyphomicrobiales bacterium | reverse complement strand
TTGCCGCGGGCGGAAGTTCGATTTTTCTGCTTGACAGGCGGATAAAAGGGCCTTTCGCGACGGCGGATCAAGTCCTCGGCAGAATGGCGCCGCTTGCAAAGGGGACCTCAGGCGGCGCTGACCTCTGTGATTTCAAGATCGCTCGGGCGATCTCGCGGCGGAAGGATCTCGCTCGCGCCCGGCAGGATCTTCGAGACCGCCGAGCACCGGCCATTCGCCCCGTATCGACAAAATGTTAAACTGTTCATTGTAGGATGGGGCAGGTACAGGTTCCTGCCCGCTATGTTCGATCTCGATCTTTTTGGGGCTCCGGCATTTCTGATCGATGTCGGCGCCTACGGCTATCGGTTCAGATGTATCAATCGTGCTCGGGAGGCCGCGACCGGGTCCAAGTCGCGCGATGTCGAGGGCCGCTCTCCGTTCGAGCTCTTCAGTGCTGCCGTGGCCGAGCACCTGGTCGAGCAGTTCACCAATTGCGTTGCGCGCGTCCATGCTCTCGATTTCGAGGAGGACATCGGCGTTTCGGGTGCAAAGCGGACCTGGCTGACGACCTTGTCGCCTCTGCTGGCCCCGGACGGCACAACCGTCACCCACCTTCTCGGCATCGGGGTCGACATCACCGACCGAAAGCTTTCCGAAGACCGAGCCAAGCAGGAGACGTTGCGGGCCGAGCGGGAGGCCCGTGACGCGCATTCGCGGCTGCGCGACGCCATCGAGAGCCTTCCCGAGGCCATCGTGTTTCTCGATGCGGACGAACGGTACATCCTGTGGAACCGGAAATATGCGGAACTCTATTCCGATATCGCGGATCTCCTTGCTCCGGGGGTCCGCTTTTCCGATGTGCTGCGTGCCAGCATCGATCGCGGCACGATGCCCGAGGTGGTCGATGACGCGAATGCGTGGATGGCGAAGCGTCTCCACCGCCTGCGCCACCCGGGTCCCCCGGAAGAGGAGGAGTACAAGCAAGGAAGGTGGATACGGCACGAGGAACGCAGAACGACGGATGGCGGAACGATCGGCGTGCGGATCGACATCACCGACCTGAAGTCGAGAGAACGATCCTTTCGCCTGCTGTTCAGCAACAATCCAGTGCCGATGTATGTCTACGATCTCCACTCCCTGGCGTTCATCGACGTCAATGAGGCGGCCATTGCAGGTTACGGCCATACGCGCGAACAGTTTTTGCGCATGACCATTCTCGACATCCGCCCCGAAAGCGAACATGCCAAGGTGAGCAAAGCCGCGCGACAGCCGCTGGTTCTCCACAAGTCGATGGGGATTTGGCAGCATTCCGACGCGACAGGCCGGCTGCTCAATGTGGAAATCTTTGCCCAGACCCTGCAGTACAACGGACGACCCGCTGGCTTGGTTGCAGCCGTCGACGTCACGGAACGACTGAGGGCCGAGGCGCGAATCGCGCACTTGGCGCACCACGACCCGCTCACGGGATTGCCCAATCGAACGCTGTTCCTCCGTTCCCTGGCCGAGGAATTCACGCGCCAAAGGGAGCCGTCGGATCAATCGGCCATATTGTACCTCGACATCGACAACTTCAAGGACGTGAACGACCGGTTCGGACACGGGGAGGGAGACAGTCTGCTGCGCCAGGTCTCCCGGCGCCTGCGGGATTCGCTGCGGGCGGAAGATCTCGTGGCCCGTCTTGGTGGCGACGAATTTGCGGTCGTGCGAAGGTCGCTCGAAAGGGTGAGCGACGCCGGCGATCTTGCGACCCGCATCGTCGACTTTCTGGCGCAGCCGTTTGTCGTTGCCGATCAGGAGGTCGTCATCGGCGCGAGTGTCGGCATCGCCCTGTTCCCTTGCGACGCCGAATCGAGCGACGAGGTGCTGCGGAGGGCCGATACCGCGCTCTATTGCGCCAAGGAGGAAGGTCGGCGCACCTTTCGGTTCTTCGAATCCGCCATGGACGCTCGTCTCCAGGCGCGACGAGCGCTGGTCCAAGACATCAGACAGGCGTTTGCCGCAGAAGCCTTCCATCTCGAATACCAGCCTGTGGTCGATATCGAAACCGGACGCATTAAGTGCTGCGAGGCTTTGCTCCGGTGGCGACACCCCGAACGAGGCCTGATTCCGCCCTCCGAGTTCATCCCCATCGCGGAAGACATCGGCTTGATCGTCGAACTCGGCAACTGGACCCTGCGGCAGGTCTGTGCTGAGGCGGCCTCCTGGCCGGATGAGGTGCGGGTCGCCGTCAATCTGTCGCCGGTCCAGTTTCGCAGCGACACGCTGGTCCGATCCGTCATGGCGGCGCTCGCTGCATCCGGCCTAAGGCGGGACCGGCTGGAGATCGAAATTACCGAAACCGTGCTGCTGGCGGACGACGAATCGAACAGGTCCATCCTGACCCAGCTTCGCGGCCTCGGAATCCACATCGCGCTCGACGATTTCGGAACTGGCTATTCCTCTCTCGGCTACTTGCGATCCTTCCCCATAGACAAGATCAAAATCGATCGCTCGTTCGTGAACGAACTCGCGACGAGCCGTCCGTGCGAAGCGATCATCCGGGCCGTGGCAGGGCTTGGACGTGCCTTGAACATCGAGACCACGGCGGAAGGGGTGGAAACGCTCGAGCAGCTCGAAGCTTTGCGCAGCTTGGGATGCACGCAAGCGCAAGGCTACGTTTTCAGCCCTCCTGTGCCGCCCGACCTCGCTCGTGCGATGCTCTACGCGCAATGGGGTTTCGTTCGAGAGGCTCGGCTCGCGGCCCCGGCAGCTTGACGACGGCGGCCGCCGACCGCCAACCCCCGAGGCCGAGAAGCCCGCGCGGACACGGTGATCGGTACGATTCGATTGGCACCCGCGCGGGTCGCGGCTATTTTCCGAAGCCCGCTTCACCGCACGGAAAACCGCCCGATGACCGATGTTCCACCAAACCGTCTCTCGACCGACCCCAAGAGCCCGCATTACGAGTCCGCAGTGCTTGAAAGAGGCGTCGGCGTGCGGTTCAAGGGCGAGGAAAAGAACAACGTCGATGAATATTGCGTCAGCGAGGGCTGGGTTCGCCTCACCGCAGGGACGGCGAAGGACCGGGCCGGCAGACCCCTGACCATCAAGGTCCATGGCACCGTCGAGCCATACTTCCGGGACGTTCCGCCCTCGGAGTCATCGCTATAGTCGAGGACGCTCCGACCTGCCCGGTCGCGCCGGGCAACACCTGCAGCTGGTGGGGATCTTCGATCCCGTTCCGGGTCGTCGAGAGCCGAGCGGGCCGAGCAGCGTATATTGAGGAACCCGCGGCATGATCGGCCGTTTCCCGACTGACCGAGCGCCATCGCAGAACCGAATGGAGCTGCAGGTTCAGGACGACGAGCAGATTTCATGACTCTGACCGCCTGCGCGCTGCCGGTCGGAGGGATGCTGCTCCAGGAGGGAAGCCCATGACGGATATCACTTACGAAATCGTCGAGCACGACGGAGGTTGGGCCTACCGCCTGGGCGATGTCTTTTCGGAAACCTTCCGCAGCCGCCTGGCGGCCGAAAAGGCGGCCGAGGCCGCCGCCGCCGAACAGCAATTGCCTGGTGAAACGGAGGCCATTGAATTCCAGGATCCGCAGGGCATTTGGCACGAGGAACTGTCGTCGGGGAACGACCGACCGCAGACCCACGTCGTCGGGGAAGCGGTGCCGAAAACATAGGGCCGAGCGCCGTTTCAGAGGCTCGGCTCAGGCGTGTCGAACCGTTCAAGCCGTTTGTCGCATCAGTAGCCGAACGCCTCCCAAAAACCGCAACGGTGGCGCGGTGAGAAGTCGACCGTCGGCTCCAACCCGCGCGGCGAAAGAGAAAGAACGGGTTCGGTCCGTTTCGCGTAGAGGCGCCACTCGGTGCCCGACTGTCCGTTGGGATTGCCGGGTCCGTGCGAAGCTTCCCCAATAGGTCTGCATCGCGGCGGATATCCCTTGCTGCGCGTCGTCGAAATCGTTTGGATCGGCCAGCAGCCAGGGGCGGCCGAACACGTAGGCGATCTCGGACGCGTGATAGGCCTTCAAGGGCTCGGACCACGGCAGGCGAGGCAGATCGAAGGGGGCTTTCGGATCGTCGAACTCGTAGGCGTAGACCGGCACGCGCCGTGACAGGAGCCCGTCGAGCGTCATCGCCGAGCAGGCAAACAGCGAGTCCGTGAGAACGGCGCCGTAGGCGAGTCCGGGCGAGGGGAAGCTCCCGGCCGGGTATTCGGCCAGGATGCGGGCGGCGCGCTGTCCGAATATCTGCTCGACACTGCTGGCGTAGCTTTCGGCCGTCCACAGCTCGCCTTGATAGCTTCGGAAAAAGGAGAACAGCCGGCCTTCGTCGCGCGTCGTCCCGTTGATCACCGGCACGCGGTTGAAGCGGCCGGACTCGAAGGCAGTTCGGGGACTTCTTGGCAGCACATCGAGGCCATAGGCCGGCGCCCAGGAGTTCGGTCCGGTGACGCCGCGCCGCTCGGGCAGGGCGGACATCACGTCCGCGGCCGGTTTCTGCCGGAGGCAGTCGATCGGGTGCTCTCCCGTGCAGCCCAGATCCGCCGCGAAGCGCCCACCGCCGGCTTCGGCTTCGTCGGCCGGCAACGAGGTTTCGGGCGTCGTGCACGACCCGCTCTGGACGATGGCACGTCCGAACAGCCCTGCCGCGGCGGGCGAGGCCAAGTGATAGCAGACGCTCCAGGCTCCGGCGGATTGGCCGAACAGCGTGACGTTGCGCGGGTTGCCGCCGAAATTGGCGATATTGGTCCTGACCCAGCGCAGGGCGGCCTGCTGGTCGAGCAGCGCGTAGGCGCTTTCCCCGGGCTCTCCGCGTAGAGCCGGATGGGCCAAAAAGCCGAGCGCCCCAAGCCGGTAGTTGAACGTGACCACCACGGTGCCGGTAGTCTGAGCCAGCAAGCTGGGATCGTACTGGCTGCTCGCACCCAACAGGAAGGCGCCGCCGTAGATCCAGACCATCACCGGGCGCCGGTCGCTCAACCTCGCGCCCGCCGGCGCGTAGACGTTCAAGGTGAGGCAGTTCTCCGACCCAATGATCGGCCCCGAGCCTTTTCGGCCGGTCTGGGCATCGAGGCTCAGGTTCTGCGGGCAGCTCTCGCCGAGGACGAGAGCCGGTCGCGGCTCCGTCCACCGGGCAGGCGGTTGAGGGGCGCGCCACCGCGGGGCGCCGACCGGCGGGGCCGCATAGGGCAGACCCAGGAAGGCCTGGCCTTGCGCCGACGCGACGCCCACCACGGGACCGTCCTCGGTGGAGACGACCCTCTGGCGGGCCTCCGGATCGGAGACGATCCGGTCCACCCTGCCGGGGTTGAGCTCGCACCCACCCATGCAAAGCGCGGCAGCGAGGACGCCGAGGCAGGCTGCTGCCCGAACCCGTTTGATCATTTCAAAGGTCGATGACGGCGTCGCACGATGGGACCGCTTTCCCCTGGGACTCTTACGCCGCCAGGTTCCGCAGCACATAGGACAGGATGCCGCCGTGGCGGAAATATTCGAGCTCGTCCATGGTGTCGATCCGGCAGATCACTGGTATGCGGGTCACCTTGCCTTTGTCCGATGTGATGATGGCTTCGATCGTCTGGCGAGGCCTGAGCGTGTCGCCAAGGCCGGCGATGGTCACGGTTTCATCGCCTTTGAGGTTGAGCGTCTGCCAGGAGGTGCCGTCCTCGAAAGTCAGCGGCAGCACCCCCATGCCGACGAGATTGGAACGATGGATGCGCTCGAAGCTTTGCGCCACGACGGCCCGCACCCCGAGGAGCTTGGTGCCTTTCGCGGCCCAGTCGCGGGATGATCCGGTGCCGTATTCGCGGCCCGCAAAGATCACCAGGGGGACGCCTTCCTGCTTGTAGAGCATGGCGG
>JBBPYT010000236.1:0-5284 GCA_038199665.1 Hyphomicrobiales bacterium | reverse complement strand
TTGGTCCATTTGCGATTGCCGCGCAGGAGTACGTTGGCGAGAACGACGAGCTTTCGCATGAGGGCTGTGATGGCGACCTTGGCGGGTTTGCCGGCCTTGGTCATGGCTTCGAACTTGGCTTTCAGGTCTGGATTGAAGCGCCTGGCGAACCTGCTCTATGTTTCCCGCCGCATCGCCACGGCCAGGTCCGTCGCGAAGGACGGCACCGGGAGCGCTGCCCCCGCCGCTTTCACCCGCACACTCGACCCCACCGCCACGCCCGTGCGGGTGCACCATCCCGTAACCCGGTAGCGGCCCGGCATCAGGCCGGGAAGCTCGACCGCCACCGACACAGGCGGCGCGTCGATGCGGACCATGCCCTTCCGATCCAGCGCGTCGCGCCGCAGCAGGTAGACCAAAGCCTGGCTATCGGTTGCGCACCCGAAGCGCGCGATCCGGTCGTCGGGAACAACCGTTCCGTCTCCACTGGACACGACGAGCTCTTGGCTCACATTCGACCGGTCGAATGTCGTCCAGTCGATCAGCGGCATGAAGCCCGACATCGCCCTCTGAGCCGCCCGCATGCCCCGCGTCAGCACGTGCGGCTTGCGATTCGGCCAACGCATCCCGCCGCCCGCGCCCCCGCTCGCCAAATGCGCCCATTGCATGTGTCGGAAATATTCGTTGTCGAAGGGTTCCGGCTGCGTCTTGTGGTGGTCCTTAAAGCTGTGGATTGGCCCATGCTCGCTGTCGAAGAACGGTCGCCCGTCGCGGATTTCGCTCAGGGCTTCGCGCACGATCCGCCCCATGCCGACTGCCGGATCGACGGTATTTTTCGGGTCATCGATCGTGCCTTCCTCGTAGATGTGCAGATTGGCGAAATCGAGCGCCGGGTGACGGAAGATCGGCTCTTCCATCTGCATGTGAGACCTCCAGCGAAGTTCGGGTCCAAAGAGCGACACGGTTTGCGGATGGGCCCGCCCGTGAAGTCGCAGCTCTTCGGCGCGCAGATGGTCGGACAGGTCCTGAATGAACTCGCCGAACGGATGCGAGCTGTCCCGCGCCTGCGCGGGGTGGATCTCGTTCCACAGGTCCCAGGCGAAGAGCGCCCCCGACCCGCCCCAGCGCTCGGCGGCGAAACTCAAGCGCCGCTTGATGGCGATGCGGGCCTCGGGGCACAGCAGCGCGCGCGAGGGGTGATCGAGCGGGCCGCCATTCTTCTTGTTGTAGGGATGATGGCTGAAGTGCAGCCACATCCAGAAGGTGTCGAAGGGCGTCAGCAGAATGCGCAGCCCGCACCTTTCGCAGAGCAAGAAAAGGTCGTCCCAGAACCGAACCATGTTCGGCGAGAAGCTGCCGACGGGCCGCTCGATGTAGCGGTGCCGAACCTGGGCATATTCGAGCATCAGCCGCAGCACGGTCACGCCGTGCTCCGCGAGATCGCGCAGATGCGCCGCCACGGCCGCCACATTGGCGCGGCGGAACAGCGGGTTCAACTCGATCCAACTGATCGCATCGTTGTGGCCGATCGGATGCCAGGGCCGCCCGTCCTCCGTGGCGAAATAGGGCGCGTCCGGTGCCACTCCGATCCAGGCCAGTGGCTCGACCGGCGAGAGTTCATAAGGATGCGGCAGGGTTGCCGTAGAGCGCATGATGAGTTTCCCGGTGCAGGGTAGCCTTAGCCTCAAGCGCCGGCCAGGCGTAGCCCCCTTCGGGCACGGCCTTGTGGATGAACCGCGCGCTTGGGGCGCGGGGCGCGAGACTGGAGGCCTGTGGCGACGTCCCCCCTCGCCGCGGCAAGCCTCATCCCCGGTGCGGACGGTGCTCCATATCGCGATTTTACGGGCGAGGGCATCGGAAGCTTCTGGCGCCGACCCTTGGCCTTCTCCCTCGAATGCGTGTCGTTCGGCCAGCCCGGCTGCGTTCGTGCGGCTTCCTCCATGTCATACCGGTCGAGACATTGCGTGAAGCGTTGCATCGGCGCAAATCGCTGGAGCCGCGCTGAATCCTTCTACTGCGCCAGCTCCCAGGTGACCGACACGGCCTCCTCCACTCTCTGCTGGCCGGCCTCCAGGGGGACCACAGCGGCAGCAGTCCGGTTTGCCGCCATTCTGTACGCCGGCGGAGCCGGAGAGGTCGCGGCAGAGATGCCGAGGACAGCTCCCAGCTTCAGCCCAAGCGCTTCGACGTAGACTTGCGCCTTGTGCCTTGCATCGCGCACGGCATCCGCTCGAAGCTGGTCCAGCAGCCTGTCGTCGGGAGCGCTCGAAAAGCTGATGTTTTCGATCGAATTCACGCCCCTGTCGGTGAGCTTTCCGATCAGAACACCCGCTTGGTCGACCGGCTTCACCCGGATCTGCACCTCGTTGCTGGCCCGAAAACCCGTCATCTTCGGCGCGCCATGGCTGGGCTGGTCGAAGAGCGGCGACAAGCCGACGGATGTGGTCTGAATGTTGCGAGGCTCGATGCCTTCAGCCTTGGCGGAGTCGATCACGGCCTGGGTCGACCTGCTGTTCTCGGCCAGAGCGTCGGCGGCACGCGGCCGATCGGTCACGACGCCCAGCGAAATCACCGCCGTATCCGGCACGACGGTCGCCGAAGCCGTGCCCTCGACCGTGATCGAGGACGGCGGCTTGCCGTTGCCGGGCTGCTGTGCGTCGGCCGGGGCAGCGAATAGAAAGATAATGAGGCTGAGCGGAAGTCCACGCATTGTCCTGCATCTCAAAAGTGGCGGACTCGGCGGCGATCCGGTCCTTATGCCGCCTTCTTCTTCGGGGCGATCAGGCCGCGGTTGACCAGCACCTCGGCGATCTGCACGGCATTCAGCGCCGCGCCCTTGCGCAGATTGTCGGACACGCACCAGAGCGACAGACCGTTCTCGACCGTCGGATCCTCCCGGATACGGGAAATATAGGTGGCGTCCTCGCCCGCCGCCTCGTGCGGCGTCATGTAGCCGCCGGGCTCGTGCCGATCGATCACCAGGCAGCCCGGCGCCTTACGCAGGATGGTCCTGGCTTCCTCGGCCGAGATGGGGTTTTCGAACTCGATGTTCACGGCTTCCGAATGGCCGATGAAAACCGGCACGCGCACGCAGGTGGCGACGAGCTTGATCTTCGGGTCGAGAATCTTCTTGGTTTCGACCACCATCTTCCATTCTTCCCTGGTCGAGCCGTCCTCCATGAAGACGTCGATCTGCGGAATGACGTTGAAGGCGATGCGCTTGGGAAACTTCTTGGTCTCGAGCGCATCGGACACGAAAACCGCGCGAGTCTGGGTGAACAGCTCGTCCATGCCTTCTTTGCCGGCACCGGAAACCGATTGATAGGTGGCCACGACAACCCGCTTGATCTTTGCCGCGTCATGCAGCGGCTTCAGGGCCACCACGAGCTGGGCGGTCGAACAGTTCGGGTTGGCGATGATGTTCAGCTTGGAAAAGCCCGCAACCGCATCGGCATTGACCTCCGGCACAACCAGCGGCACGTCATGGTGCATGCGCCAGGCGGAAGAATTGTCGATCACGACGCAGCCCATGGCACCGATCCGGGGAGACCAGGCCTTGGAGATTTCGCCGCCCGCCGACATCAGGCAGATGTCGGTGCCGCTGAAATCGTAGGTGTCGAGCATCTTGCAGGAGAGCACCCTGTCGCCGAACGACACTTCGGTGCCCTTCGAGCGATTGGACGCCAGGGCCACCACTTCGCTGTACGGGAAGGCGCGCTCCGCCAAGATGCCGAGCATTGCGCGGCCGACATTTCCAGTGGCGCCAACCACCGCAATCTTGAACGCCATGATGGTCCTCCGCGCCGGACGCTGCAAACGCCCGTCAATACTGGAAGCGGCGCGGAGCCGCAATCCGGGCGAGGCGCGGCGAAGGCGCGGCAGCGGCTCCCGGTCAGCCGGCGAAGAAGAACGCCAGTCCGAGCAGAGCGTAGACACCGACCAGCAGCAGGCCTTCGAACCAGGTCGTTTCCCCATCGCCCGAGACGGCATGGACGATCAAGGCCGTGGCCCCGAAGGCGAACAGGTCGAGGGGGTTGGAAAACACGAGGTTCATGGGTTTGCCGATGAACCAGGCGATAACGGTCAGTAGCGGCGCGATCACCAGCGCGATCTGAATCGCGGAGCCGAGACAGATCTCCATGACGAGCCCCATCCGGTCCTGCGCGGCGAAGCGGACCGCGGCGAAGAGATCGGCCGACGTGCCCACCAGGGCCAGGACGATCACACCCAGGAACAGCTTGGAGAGATGCAGCTCGGTGGCGGTCGCTTCGAGCGCGCCCGAAACCAGCTCGGCCTCGAACGCGATGGAGAAGGTGCCGGCGACCAGGATGCCCAAAGGCTTCGCCAGGCTCCGGCTCTTGCTGCGGCTCCCGCCCTTGTCCTCCGCTCCGCTGGAGCGCGGCTCGTCGCCCGCGAAAACATCCCGATGTGTAACGAGCGTGTAGACCAGGTTCCCGGCGTAGAGCACGAGCAGCACCCCGGAGACCCCAAGGCTCAACTGCTCGTCGCTCAACGTCACGTCGGAAGGGCCGGGTTTCAGCCGCATCGCCAGATCGAAGACCGCCGGCAGCAGCAGTGCGATCAGCAGCAAGACCAGCATGCTGGACAGCAGGCCAGCCCGCTCCCGCCGGAAGGTCTGCTTGTCGCGCGTGAAACCGCCGACCAATATGGCGATGCCGAGCCCGAGCAGGGCGGTTCCGATGATCGATCCGGTCACTTGCGCCCGCACGACTTCGGCGTGACCATCGATCAGCACGAAAACGGCAAGCACCAGTTCCGCAATGCTGCCGAAACTGACGTTCAGCAGGCCGCCGATGGCCGGCCCGGCCTGTTCGGCGATCTCCTCGGTAGCGGTGCTGATCCAGTGCGCCAGAACCGCGACCGCGCAGGCACTGGTGGCGAAGACCCACAGAGGGGTAGCGTCGATCCCGTATTTGAGCGCCGCGGAGATCGGAACGAAGATCAGCAAGATTGAAGCGAGCATCGCTTTCACAAGCCGGACCGGACTTAGTTACTCGACCTTGTCGGGCCAGCGGCGGGTACCATGAAGGCGGCCAAGAGTTCGATTTCGTTGTTGCTGACCCGATAAGGAACCACATAGGGCGTGTCCGCGATCACCAGCTCCCGCGTGTGCGGCGCGCGACCCGGTCGTCCAGCCTCGGGATGCTCGCTCAGCAGACCAGTGAGTTCGACGATTCGGTTTGCGATCTCGCATGCGGCCTCGGGATTTCGACGCGCGATATGGGTTCCCACCTCCTCGAGGTCGTGCAAGGCCGGCTTGGTCCAGCGGACTCTCATCAAGGAG
>JBBPYT010000235.1:0-11026 GCA_038199665.1 Hyphomicrobiales bacterium | reverse complement strand
GGCGAGGCCAATCGCATTTGGAACGGATTCATCCCTGAGGCCCCATGGTGAGCCGAGTGCGTCAGCACTCGCGTCGAAGCGCGAGGGCGGATTAGATGTGAGCCCGTGTCCCTCTCCTTCGACACGCTGCCTTCGGCAGCGATTCGGGACGAGGAGCCCGGGGTAGTGCATAAGGGAGCCCTGGTAGTGCTACCCGCGCTTTGACTTGATGCAGGCCAGACAGGCTTGCCCGCGAAGGAGTTGCCCGCTTGCGCTGTACCGTTCCGGTGACCCAGGAAAGACGCATCCTGTGCGTTTTCCCGCATTACACGCCCTCGTTCGGCACCTTTTCGCATGCCTATTCGCTGATGCCGGGCGTCGGCGCCTTCATGCCGCCGCAGGGCCTGCTCGTCATCGCGGCCTATATGCCGGAGCGCTGGCAGGTGCGCTTCGTCGACGAGAACATGGGCCCCGCGACGGACGCCGACTACGCCTGGGCGGACGCCGTCTTCGTGTCCGGCATGCACATCCAGGCGCCGCAGATCAAGGCCATTCATGCCCGCGCCAAAACCTTCGGCAAAGCGACGGCGCTCGGCGGATCCTCGGTTTCGGCCGCACCGGAAACCTATCCGGAATTCGATTTTCTGCACGTCGGCGAGATCGGTGACGCCACGGACCGGTTGGTCGCCATGCTCGATGCCGGCATCGCGCCGCCTCCGACGCAGGTCCGGCTGGAAACGGGCGAACGGCTGGCCCTCAACGAGTTCCCGCTGCCGGCCTATGGCTCGGTACCGCTGAAGCGCTACCTGCTCGGTTCGCTGCAATTCTCGAGCGGCTGCCCTTACAGGTGCGAGTTCTGCGACATCCCGGCGCTCTACGGCCGCCAGCCGCGCCTCAAGTCGCCCGAGCAGTTGCTGGCGGAACTCGACGCCTTCATCGCCCAGCCGTCGCATCCGGCGGTAATCTATTTTGTCGACGACAATTTCATCGGCAACCGCAAGGCGACGCGGGACATGCTACCCCACCTTATCGCCTGGCAGAAGAAGCACAAATTCCCGATCCAGTTCGCCTGCGAGGCCACCCTCAACATCGCCAAGCAGACCGAGATCCTCGAACTGATGCGCGAGGCCGGGTTCTTCACGGTCTTCGTCGGCATCGAAACGCCGGAACTCGAAGCGCTCAAACTGATCGACAAGACCCACAACAATGCCGTGCCCATGATGGAGGCGATCGAAACGCTGAACCGGTTCGGCCTCGAGGTCACGTCGGGAATCATCCTCGGGCTCGACACGGATTCCGATCAATCGGAGGCGCGCCTCATCGACTTCATCGAGCGCTCTCAGGTTCCCGTCTTGACCATCAACCTGCTGCAGGCCCTGCCCAAGACACCCTTGTGGGATCGCCTGTTGCGTGACAACCGCCTGCTGAACGACCCGAACCTCGAGTCGAACGTCAAGTTCCTGCGGCCGCACGATGCGGTGGTGGCCACCTGGCAGCGGGCCATCGCGCACGCCTATGCGCCGGAAAACATATTCGCCAGATTCCGGCACCAGATCGACGCGACCTACCTGCATCGCATGAAGACGCCCGCCGCGGGCAAGCTCACCCGCGCCAACCTGCGGCGGGCGTTCTACATGGGGTTCAACATCCTCTGGCAGATCGGCGTGCTGGCCGATTACCGCGGGCCGTTCTGGCGCGCCACCTGGCATGCTTTGAAGCGCGGGCAGATCGAGGCCATCTTCAACATGGGCTTCGTGTGCCATCACCTGATCATCTTCACGCGGGAAGCCTTGCGCGGGCAGCACACGGCATCCTTCTACACCGCGAAAGCCCGTGAGGCGCGCGAGGGCGCGGCGCGGCCGGAAGAACGAGCGAGGCTGTCGGCGTAAGGTGGCATGAATCAGGCGTGGGCGGGCCAAGGAGGATTCATGGGCACGAAAATTCGCTCAGCAACGGATTTTTATGAACGCCATCCAATTTCATCCGAGATAATCCTGGCCAAACTCAAGGCAAGCCGGGGACATCTTCATGACCTTGCGCCCGAAGAATTGTTCCCACACGACCAGGATCACTACGGCGGAGTCGGCGCCAATGACGCGCTGGCCGAACGCGCCGGAATCGACAAAGGCTCTCGCGTCGTCGATTTTTGCGCGGGGCTTGGCGGTCCGGCGCGTTACCTGGCGCACCGCTACGGCGCCAATGTCACCGGTATTGAATTGACGCCGGCCAGGGTCGAAGGGGCGGAAGAGCTGACGCGTCGGGTGGGCCTGCAAAACAGCGTTTGCATAATTGAAGGCAATGTCATGCAGGTCCCGCTGCCCGATGCCAGCATCGATGTTGTCATAAGTCAGGAAGCGCTTCTTCATGTGCCGGATAAGCCGCGCGCTCTAGCTGAGGCCTTTCGGATATTGAAGGCGGGCGGTCGCATTGCCTTCACCGACTGGGTCGCTCACCGTCCTTTATCCGGCGTCGACAGGGAGTTGATGTGGCAAGGCATGGCAGTGGCGGATTTATACAGCTTGCAGACCTACGTCGAGTTCATTCGTAAAGCCGGCTTCACCGTTTGTTCGATAGAAGATTTGACCGCCGATTGGGGCGTCATTCTCAAGCAGCGACTCGCCATGTACAGAAAGCTTCGGGAGGAGGCGCGACAGGCCGGCACACCCGCCGGTCATGATGCGTTCTACGAAAGCTATGTGCGCTTTGTCGATTTGGTGAACGAGGCTGTACTTGGCGGCGGGCGATTTGCGGGCGAGAAGCCACAATGAAGCCACGCGTTGGCGCTTCGAATGCGTTATGAGGCACGGCTGAAAGGCCCATCGCAAGCGCATCTGTTTTGCAATGCATCCGAAGCGGTCGCAACCGCGGGATCCCCGGACTTAGGCTTACGGCTACCTTCAGAAAGCGCATGGGGCGTTGATGTTGTCGGCCTGGAGGCGATTCAAGCTTCCCCCAACTAGACTACGAATCATCTGATCCTCTAAGAACGCCACCGAGTGCGAATGGATTGTCATCAATGCTCCCGAACAAGGCGCGCGGTGTCGGAGCGGCCGAAAAACGGAGCGCATCTAGGGCGGCGGTGTGGCCTTCGAGCTTGCGTTGATCCGTGACCTTAGCTATTTTTCTTAGCTAAGGGATGAATCATGGCCTTTGTCACCGTGCATGAAGCCAAAACAAACCTGTCGCGCTTGATATCAGCCGCTTTGAGCGGTGAGGAGATCGTCATCGCCAGGGGCAAGATCCCTGTCGTCAAGCTGACGCCGATCCGTCCGGCAGCCGGACGGCGCCCCGGTGCCCTCAAGGGGCGGATCGCGCTGACCGCGGAGTTCTTCGATCCGCTGCCGGAGGAGGAGCTGGCGGCTTGGGCCAGGAAGACTCTCCGCCATGATGCGGGTGTTGCTCGACACACATGCGCTGATTTGGTGGCTGGCCGACGATCCCGCGCTGCCCGAGTCAGCAAGATGGGTGATCGCCGACCCTGACGTCGAGGTCCTGGTTAGCGCGGCATCCGCCATGGAAGCCACGACGAAGCATCGGATCGGCAAGCTGCCCCAGGCCTCCGAACTCGTGCAGAATTTCGCGTCCTTTGTGGAAAACGAGGGATTTCGATCTTGGCCGATAAGTGTAAGGCATGCCGCGCTCGCCGGCAGCCTGCAAATTGCCCATAAGGATCCGTTCGACCGAATCCTCATCGCCCAGTCGCTTCTCGAAGCCATTGCTCTCGTCAGTAACGAGCGGATGTTCGACGACTTCGGGGTTACGCGCGTCTGGTGATCATCGCCGAGCACGATCCGGCGGGCTTTCCTCGACGGCGGTATCGCTGGCATTGCCGCCGCAATGCATCACCGGAACGTCTTCCTGGGATCGAAAGCGTCGCGCACCGCCTCGCCGATGAAGATCAGCAGCGAGAGCATGACGGCGATGGTGAAGAAGCCGGTCAGGCCGAGCCAGGGCGCCTGAAGGTTCGATTTGCCCTGCAGCAGCAGTTCCCCCAAGGAGGGTGAGCCCGGTGGCAGGCCGAAGCCGAGAAAGTCGAGCGACGTCAGCGTGGTGATCGAGCCGTTCAGCACGAAGGGCAGGAAGGTCAGCGTGGCAACCATGGCGTTGGGCAGGAGATGCTTGACCATGATCTTGGAGTTGGAAAGCCCCAGGGCGCGCGCCGCCATCACGTATTCTAAATTGCGGGCGCGGAGGAACTCGGCCCGCACCACGTGGACGAGGTTGACCCAGGAAAACAGCAGCAGAATGCCGAGCAGCACGAAGAAGGACGGCGTAATGATCGCCGCCACGATGATCAAAAGATAAAGGTGCGGCAGCGACGACCAGATCTCGATCACGCGCTGCATGGCAAGATCGGTCCAGCCGCCGAAATAGCCCTGAACAGCGCCGGCCGCGACGCCGATCACCGATGAAATGCCGGCCAGGATCAATCCGAACAGGATGGAGATCCGGAAGCCGTAGATCAGCCGGGCCACGACGTCGCGCCCCTGATCGTCGGTGCCGAGCCAGTTCCATTCGATGGCCTCGCAGGGGCGCGTGGCGGGCGGCGTGGCATGGTGCCGCTCGATCGAAGCCTTGCATTGCGGGTCGGTCAGCATCCAGGTGGGCGGCGAGGGCGCCGGCACCGGCAGGTCGAGGTTATGGGTGTTGTAGGAATAACGGATCGGTGGCCAGACCATCCAGCCGTTATCTTCGATCTCCTTGCTGACGACGGGATCGCGATAATCGGTCTCGGCCAGGAAACCTCCGAACTTGTCTTCAGGGTAGTCGTGCAGGAACGGGAACAGGATCTCGCCCTTGTAGGACAAGACGATCGGCTTGTCGTTCGAGATGAACTCCGCCCCGAGCGACAGCACGAACATCAGGGTGAACAGGACGAGCGACCAGTAGCCCCGTCGGTTGCGCTTGAAATTGTCGAGCCGGCGCTGATTGATCGGCGAGAGTTTGAGCAGACCTTTGCGGGGCAGGGGCGGAGCCAGCGGTCGCGAGGCTCCGGCCACGGCAGGGTCGATGACGGCGTCCATCACACCCCTCGGGTCTCGAAATCGATGCGGGGGTCGATCCAGGTATAGGTCAGGTCGGAGAGCAGGTTCACCACCAGGCCAAGCAGTGCGAAGATGAAGAGAGTGGCGAAGACCACCGGGTAGTCGCGGTTGAGGATCGATTCGTAGGACAGCAGCCCCAGCCCATCGAGCGAGAAGATGCTCTCGATCAGCAGCGCGCCGGTAAAGAAGGCCGACACGAAGGCGCCGGGGAAGCCCGACACGACGATCATCATGGCGTTGCGGAACACGTGCCGGTAGAGCACCTGCCGCTCGCTCAGCCCCTTCATGCGCGCCGTCTGAACGTAGTTCTTGCGGATCTCGTCGAGGAAGGAGTTCTTGGTCAGGAAGGTCGAAGTCGCGAAGGCGCCGATCGACATGGCGAGGACCGGCAGGGCGATGTGCCAAAGATAATCGCCGACGCGAGCTGGCCAGGACAGGTCGCTCCAGTTCTCCGACGTGAGCCCGCGCAGCGGGAATATCTGAAAGAAGGAGCCGCCCGCGAAGAGCACGATCAGCAGGATGGCGAACAGGAAGCTCGGGATGGCGTAGCCGATGATCACCACGCCCGAGGTCCAGACGTCGAAACGCGAGCCGTCGCGCACCGCCTTGGCAATGCCGAGCGGGATCGAGATGGCATAGGAAATCAATGTCATCCACAAGCCGAGCGAGATCGAGACGGGCAGCTTCTCCTTGATGAGCTGGAGCACCGGCACATCGCGGAAGTAGCTCTGGCCGAAGTCGAAGACCGCGTATTTGCGGATCATGATCCAGAAGCGCTCATAGGCGGGCTTGTCGAAGCCGAACTGCTTTTCGAGCTCCTTGACGAATTTCGGATCGAGACCCTGAGCGCCGCGATATTTCGAGGATTCGCCGCCCGCCCCGGCCTGGTTTTGCGTGGCGCTGCCGATGTCCGACCCGCCGCCGCCGAGCCGTGAGGCGTTGCCCCCGTCGAGACCCTGCAACTGCGCGATGATGCGCTCGACCGGGCCGCCGGGTGCGAATTGCACGATGATGAAGGACACCAGCATGATCCCGAAGATTGTCGGGATCATGAGGAGGACGCGCCGGGCGATATAGGCGAGCATGATGGGTTCCGATCAGCCGCCGAGCTTCAGTTTGCTCGCCTTGTCCTGGTCGAACCACCAGGTCGAGAGCACGCCCGGATCGAATTTCGGAGGTTGCGCCGGCCTGCTGAACTCATCCCAGTAGGCTAACCAGTGATCCGGGTTGTTCCACATGGGCACCCAGTAATAGCCGGCCCGCAGCACGCGGTCGAGCACCCGGCAGATGGTGTTGAGTTCGGGACGCGTGTTGGCCACCAGAGCCTTCTCGATCAGCGCGTCGACCGCCGGATCGGCAATGCTGGTGAAGTTCTGCGAGCCCGGCGTCTTGGCGGCCTCGGACCCATAGGCGATGCGCAGGTCCTCGCCCGGCGTGAAGCTGGCGCCGTAGCGGAAGGTGACGATATCGTAGTCGAAGTCCTGGACGCGGGCCTGGTATTGTGCCGCGTCTACGACGCGAAACACCGCGTCGATCCCGAGCAGCCGCAGGTTCTTGATGAACGGGTTGGTGTGACGTTCGAGCGAACCGCCGAAATCGAGGAATTCGATCTGGAACGGTTCGCCGCCCGGGAGCTTGAGAGCGTTGCCGTCGCGCTTACAGCCGGCCGCCTGGAGCAGCTTGAACGCCTGGCCGAGCAGCTCACGATCCTGACCCGACCCGTCCGACTTCGGCGGCATGATGGCATCCCCGAACACCGTGTCGACCACCTTGCCGCGGAACGGTTCGAGGACGGCCATTTCGTCCGGGCCCGGCTTGCCGGTCGCCGCCATCGGCGAATTCTGGAAGTAGGACCCTGTTCGCTGGAAGTAGCCGAACATGATGTTCCGATTGGTCCACTCGAAGTCGAAGGCAAGGCCGAGTGCCTGGCGGATGCGCGCATCCTTGAACTTTGCCCGACGTGTGTTCATCCACCAGGCCTGGGCGCCGCGCGGCGCCTGATCGGGTACGGTTTCCTTCTTGACCCGGCCCTCGGTCACGGCCGGGAAGTCGTAGCCCTTGGCCCAGTTGATCGAGGTGAAATCCTCATGGAACGTGGTGACGCCCGATTTGAAAGCCTCGAATCCGACCTGCCGTTCACGGAAATATTCGTAGCGGATCGTGTCAAAATTGCCTTGGCCGACATTGATGGGCAGGTCCTTGGCCCAGTAATCCTTGACCCGGTCGAAGCTGATGTACCGCCCCTGTTCGAAGGCGCCGACCTTGTAGTTGCTCGAACCAAGCGGCGGCGTGAGACTGGTCTCCTCGAAAGGATGAGCCGTGTAGAAGGCCTTGGAGAAGATCGGCTGGCCGGCCACGATGAGCGGCAGTTCGCGGCTGCGCGCCGGGTTGAGCCTGACTAGGACGACGTCCTCGGCTTCGGCCTCTGCCGCATCGAGGTGTCGCAAGCTCGTGCGGATGTTCGGGTGCCCCTTCTGCTTCAGGATGTTGAGCGAGAAGGCCACGTCGGCCGCGGTCAGCTTCGATCCGTCGTGGAAACGGGCTTCCGGTCGCAGCAGGAACCGATAGGTCAGCTTGTCGGCGGACCAGCGGACCGCACGGGCCACGAGTCCATACAGCGCATCCGGCTCGTTGAGCGTGCCGGTCATCAGATTGTCGAAGATCGCGCCCATCCCGGCGGCGCCATTGCCTTTCAGGATATAGATGTTCAGCGTGTCGAACGTCGTGAAATTCTGGTTGTTGCCGGCCGTCGTGGGCTCGAGCACGATGGAGCCGCCCTTCGGCGCATCGACCCTGATGTAGGGGAGCGCCTTGAAGTCCGCCGGAAGGCCCAGTTCGCCGAAGACGGACAGGCCGTAGCTTTCGGTGTCTCCCTCGGCCACAGCCGGGAAGCTCCGAACCCAGGGACAGGCGGCGAGCGAACCGCCCAGGAGGAGCGCCGAGCGGCGTGAGATATTCGGCATGGGCAGGGCTGATCTCCTTGACGAGGCACCACGTCCAACAGCGGGGGGATTATGTCGCTTTTCAGGGCCTAGCGCAGCCGCCGTTCACGTCGAAGGCTTGCCGAAAAGACGCTCGTCCCACCAGACCGGCGTCGGAAGATCGTGGGTGATTGGAGGGTGCTGGAGGTTGACCAGAATGTTTCGCTCCATCCTGGCCACCACGCTCGGCACGATGAGCAAGGCCGATCGAGTCTCGCGATACCATTGATCGCCGAGTCTCGCGATACCATTGATCGCTGAAAGCTCGCGATACGTTTCCCGACCGCTCGGCCCATCCCGGTAGATGATGCGGGGTCACGACGTCATACGAGACGCCGTTCGGGCCGATCCTGGATCGGGCCGACGGTCGCGCGGCCGTAGACCGTCCGGCAGCTCAGCCCTTTTTTTCCTGGGTCGAGGGCGCGGCATCGGTCGGCGTGGGCAGCGGCATGGGATTGTCCGACAGCGTATGCAGATAGTCGATGATGTCGGCCCGCTTCATGGGATCGGACTCGCCCGCATAGGTCATCTTGGTCCCGGGGGCATAGGCCTTGGGCGATGTGATGAAGGCGTTGACCTTCTCGTAGTCCCAAGAGCCGCCCTTGCTCTTCAAAGAATCCGAATAGCTGAAGCCGGGAACCGAGGCGACCTCGCGTCCGATGACGCCATAAAGCGGCGGCCCGACCTTGGCGGCCGCGCCCTTCTCGAAATTGTGGCAGGCCCCGCAGGCCTTGGCGAAGCTCTCGCCCTTGCCGACATCGGCCTTGGCCATCAACATCGGCAACGGCTCGGCCGGTGCAGCCGTCTTCGCCTGGCCTTCGCCGCCGCCCTCGGCTGCCGCGGCCGGTAGATCATAGCCCGCCTTGGTGGGAACCGGCGGCGCGTAAATGAAACCGGAGAACAGGCCAAGCGCCATGGTCAACAGGAGCGTCCCCAGGACCCCGCCGGCGATCTTGTTGACTTCGAATGAATCCATGACCCTCGACGGCTCCGTACCGATTTGCCAGCCCGCAAGACCGCCCCGAACCATGGCGACGCTTCGGCTCCAATAGCCACTTTGCCGGAGCCTTGGCAACACGTATAAGCGCGCGTCCTCGCTACTTTTTGACACCCGAAATCCGCCCGCTCCCGGCCTGGATCGCGGGGCAGGCCCATCGCTCCGCCATGAATCCCATCATCCTGATTCCGGCCCGCATGGGCTCGACCCGGCTGCCCGGAAAGCCGCTCGCCGATATCCACGGCACGCCCATGATCGTGCACGTATGGCGCCGGGCCCGCGAAGCGGAGATCGGCCCGGTGGTGGTGGCGACCGACAGTTCCGACATCGTGGACGTCGTTTCGGCGGCGGGCGGCCATGCGGTGATGACTCGCGCCGACCACCCGGCAGGATCTGACCGGATCCATGAAGCCCTTGAGTTGGTCGACCCCGGCGCCAGGCACGATGTCGTGGTCAACCTGCAAGGCGACTTGCCGACCATCGAGCCCAAAGCCGTGCAGCGGGCGGTCCAGCCGCTGGCCGACCCGGCCGTCGCCATCGCGACGCTCGCTGCGGTGATCCGTCGCGACCATGAGAAGACCGACCCGAACGTCGTCAAGGTCGTCGGGACGGAGGTCGAGCCGGGGCATCTGCGGGCGCTCTATTTCACCCGTGCCACGGCACCCTGGGGCGACGGGCCGCTGTACCACCACATCGGGCTCTACGCCTACCGTCGCGCCGCACTCAGGCGCTTCGTCGCCCTGCCGCCATCGCGTCTCGAGAGGCGGGAGAAGCTCGAACAGTTGCGCGCGCTCGAGGACGGCATGCGCATCGACGTCGCGCTCGTCGACGCGGTTCCGCTCGGCGTCGACACACAGGCGGAGCTAGCCCGAGCCCGCACCATGCTGGGAATGCCATGACGCCCCAAAGAATCGCCTATCAGGGAGAGGCCGGCGCCAATTCCCATATCGCCTGCGTGGACGCCTATCCGGGCTGGGAGCCACTACCCTGCGCGACCTTCGAGGACGCCTTCGCGGCGATCGGAGAAGGGCGCGCGGATCTCGGCATGATCCCGATCGAGAATTCGCTCGCCGGAAGGGTCGCCGACATCCACATTCTCATGCCCCATTCGGGGCTGCACATTGTCGGCGAGTATTTCCTGCCGATCCATTTCCAACTGATGGGCCTCAAGGGGGCTTCGCTCGTCGAGCTCAAGCACGTCCACAGCCACGTTCATGCCCTCGGCCAATGCCGCAAGATCATCCGGCGCCTTGGCCTGAAGGCGCATGTGGCGGGCGACACGGCAGGCTCGGCCCGCGAGGTCGCCGAATGGGCTGACCCGACCCGCGCCGCGCTGGCGCCCCGGCTGGCCGCCGACATCTACGGCTTGGATGTTCTGGCCGAGAACGTCGAGGACGCGGCCCATAACACGACCCGCTTCGTCGTCCTGTCCAAGACCCCGGCGGTGGCGTCGCCGGGCAACGGTCCTGTGGTCACGACATTCGTGTTCCGGGTCCGCAACGTGCCGGCGGCTCTCTACAAGGCGCTCGGCGGCTTCGCCACCAATGCGGTGAACATGACCAAGCTCGAGAGCTACATGGTCGAGGGCGAGTTCACGGCCACGCAATTCTTGGCCGACGTCGACGGGCACCCGGAGGACCCGCCGCTGCGCCGGGCCCTTGCAGAGCTCGCGTTCTTTTCGCGCGAGGTGAAGGTGCTGGGCGTCTATCCGGCGCATCCGTTCCGGATCGAGACGACGAAACCCGAGCTGGATTGAGCATCGCCCCGATGCTGCTGCCGCCGGCAAACGCCTCGCGCCGGATCACCGATCCGCCGGGGCCCGATCAGACGGACATTGCTTGAGAGACGGCGGGCGCGGCGCTCGCCCCGGTTTCGCTGATGAATGCCCGCAGGGCGCGCCCAAAGCGGCGAATCTCGTCGACCGTATTGTAGTGGACGAGGGAGACGCGCAGGGCTCCGAGATCCATGCTCAGTCCGAGCCGCTGCATCAGGCGCGGCGCGTACATGTGGCCGTCGCGAATGCC
>JBBPYT010000234.1:0-16420 GCA_038199665.1 Hyphomicrobiales bacterium | reverse complement strand
GGAAGCTGAGCGGTGCGATGAAGGTGGGGACCTCGACGGGGCCGAGCGATGGTATTCGCGCGCCGAGCAGATCGACCGGACGGACGCAGTCATTCCGTTCAATCGCGGCAACGTGCTCGTCGGGCTCTCCAAGGTGCCTGAGGCCATGATCGCGTTCCACCAGGCCCTGCGACGGGATTCAGAGTTCGCCGAGGCCGCTTTCAACCTCGCAGGCCTGTACGAGGCCACGGGCCAAGCCGAAGAGGCGCTGCGTTTCTACAGGCAGGCCATCAAGGCCCATCCGACCTATTCCCAGGCGATCTACAATCAGGCGCGCCTTCTCACGCAGCGTGATCGATTCAGCGACGCCCTGCCTCTCTGGGACCGGTTCATCGAGGTCGCGCCGGACGATCCGGACATCGGCCACGCCCGGCGCTTGGCACTGCTCTGCCGAATGGAAATGGGCGTTCGCTGAGGAGAACCGAGCATCGTAGCCGTGCTCGCTGGTGGAAAAGCCGCTGCGGGCGAATTGAAACGCCCGGTCCCACCATCGCCTCGGATAGCAAGCCGCCCGACGCGTAGCAAGCAGGAGTTGCCAGCTTATCCGCGCAATTGGAGCTATCGCGAGGCGGCGCAGATCACGATTGCCACGCAAGGATCTCGGGCGCGCCGAGGCAGAAGAGGACCCGAAGCCTTGGAACGGGCAAATCGAGCCAACGTCGCGCTCAAATCGGGCATTGATTCCGTCCTCAGGGCAAGTAGGTTGCATGAGTGCTCTCGGGAGGGAAATCGGATGCGCTTACCTTTGACGGCTATCGCCGTTGTCAGCCTAATCTCACTGGCAGCTTGCTCGAAGGGAGATCAAGGACAGCAAGGCCCCCCTGGACCACCAGGACCCATCGGCTCTCAAGGACTGCCGGGACCGGTAGGACCGGCCGGTCAGGCGGGACCTATCGGCCCACCCGGGCCACAAGGAAGTCCGGGACCAAAGGGCGAAGCAGGCGCCGCGGGACCGGCCGGACAGGGAGTGGAAGGGCCTCCCGGACCCAAAGGCGATGCCGGACCCATGGGTCCACCCGGTCCCCAGGGTAACAAGGGCGAGCCCGGTCCTTCTGGACCCATCGACAAAGGAGATTCTGGGGCGGTCGCTCCGAAATTCGCCTTTACGCTTCGCAAATTCAATGCAGACCAGGGAAAGCCGGTCACCGGACAGTGCGAAGCGGGAGAACAGCTTGTTGCTGTAAACTGTTCGACGGCTGCGACCATTTCCGATGACAACAGCAGCGCAATATGTAGCGCGCCAAGCGACAGTCAGACTTCAGCGCATCTGGCGATTACGTGCGTCAAGTAGGATTAAGCTGATCGGTAAACCCCGCTGGCCAAGGTCAGCGGGAGCTTGTGCGCCACGCTGCCCATTTAGCGCGAAAGCGCTCGGGCCTTGATTGCCTGGGGGATTCACGGCTGACAGTCAGAGATAGCCGCTCAAGTGCAAGTAGCTCGCCAATCCGGCTAGCACACTGACAACGAGGGTTCGCGTTAGCCATACGTTCGGCGGCGGCTTGCGTCCCTCGTACTCGTCCGCGAATGAAAAACGACGACTGCCCATTTCCAAAACATAGCAGACCGAGGATTAAAAGGTTCTTATCGCTTCGCCTTTCTGGGGTCGATCGCGCCTTCCGCAATTTTACGGCTCTTTGGCAGCCGCTCCGAGCACCTGGCGCATGCGAGCGAGGATGAGGTCGCGTCCTTCGGCACCGAGTCGGGGCGAGGCATCGGCTGCGGTGCGCGAGTACCATTTCTCGGCCCTGAACCGCCCCATGTCCACGCCTTCCGGACAGAGCGCCATGAGCAGCGACGTCTCGCCCCGGGCGGCGTGGTCGAAGGGATACTTCCGGATGATCGCGGGGGTCATGAGCGGGTGACCTTTGATCCAGTTGAAAGGATCGTCGCCCGCAGCCTGCTGCTCGTAGTAATCTGCCGTCTGGTCATTGCCCCACCAGCCTTCGCCGCGTTCCTTTTCGAGAAACTCAAAGACGGCTTGGCGGGCAGCAAACTTGAACGCCAAATCGGTCGGCATCCCAGCCGCGAAGTTCTCGGTCTGGTGATGAACGAAAAAATGGATGTTGCGGAAACCGATGCGAAGCAGCCCCCGGAACAGATCTTGGGCAAAAGGCAGGAGCTTATCCGCACCGACATGCACCGAGCCGTTCCGCTCCGGGGGTTCGACCGCATAGCTGCTTGCGCCGTAGTAGAAAGGCGGCAAGACGATCAAGTCCATTTCCTTTTCGAGGATCTCAAGCATCTTCACCACGACCAGCGTGTCCAGCCCCACGGCGAGGTGCTCGCCATGATACTCGAGTACGCCCAAGGGGAGGGCCACCGGCCAATGTTCGTCGATTGCAGTCCGGATCTGGTATGGCAGCATCAATTCGTAGCGCACGCTGGTCTTCCCCACGGGTGAGCAAACATTCGTTGTCAAAAACGACGACTGTCAATCTGCTCTCACGGAGAGTTCGCCGCAAACATGACGCACCGCAGCCGGCCGTTGAGGTGTGCGTTACTCATCCACTCGGAGGAATTCGATACCTGGCGGTGATAGCAGGGCCTCAGACAGTGATCTGTGACCCGACTTCGACGGCTCGACTGGTCGGAATGCCGAAGTGCTGGCTCGCGTCGCTAGCGCTGCGGGCGAGACTGATGAAGAGCATGTCCTGCCATTTCCACATCCGCGATTTCGGAGAGGGCCGAAGCGTTCTGCGCGACAAAAAGAACGAGGTTTGCATGATGTCGAACGACCAGGCTTGGGCCCGGCAGGCCCGGAGTGCTTTCGGCACGTCCGGCGTCTCCATATAACCGAACCGAAGGGTCACCCGCGAAAAACCTTTCGAAAGCCCCTCGAGCGTCGCTCGCTTCGTGGGTTCGACCGTCGGTCTGTCCTCGACGAAGACGTTGAGGACGATGTTGTGATTGTGAAGCACTCTGTTGTGCTTGAGGTTGTGCAGGAGGGCTGTGGGGACCAGATCGGGACTGCCGGTCAGGAACACCGCCAAGCCCCGAACGCGCTCGGGCGGGTTCCTCTCCAACAGGCTTATGAATTCGACGAGCGGCACTTCCTGCTTGTGCGCTTTTTCGACGAGGATGCGTGCTCCCTTGCGCCAGGTCGTCATCACGAACATGAGGGCCGTCCCGGTAAGAAGCGGCATCCACCCGCCCTCGACAATCTTGAGCATGTTCGCCAGCAGGAACACGACGTCGACCGCCAGGAACGGTGCGATCAAAAGGACTGCTGCCGTTGCAGACCAGTTCCAGCATCTCCGCACCACGAAATAGGCCATGATCGCCGTGACTACCATGGTCCCGGTTACGGCTATGCCGTAGGCGGACGCGAGCGCGCTCGACGACCGGAAAACCCCGACCAGGAACACGACCGCGACAAGAAGCAGCCAGTTCACGCGTGGAATGTAGATCTGCCCCTTTTCGGTCTCCGAGGTTCGAAGAACCTCGAACCGGGGCAGCAGTCCGAGCTGCATCGCCTGGTGCGTGAGTGAGAATGCGCCGGTGATGACCGCTTGCGACGCGATGATGGTCGCGAGCGTGGCCAGGATCACCATCGGCAGGAGCGCCCAACTCGGGTAAAGCAGGAAGAAGGGGTTTTCCAACTTGTTGGGATCGGCAAGGAGCAGAGCTCCCTGGCCAAGATAATTGATGGCGAGCGCCGGCAGAACCATGCCGACCCAGGCTGTCTGTATCGGCTTGCGGCCAAAATGACCCATGTCGGCGTAGAGAGCTTCGGCCCCGGTCACGGCCAGGAACACGGCACCGAGTGCGACAAGGCCCGCCATCCCGTGGCCCAGCAGAAAGCGAACTCCATGGACGGGGCTGATGGCCCCCAGTATCCCTGGCTCGTCGGCGATGTGCAGGATGCCTCCGACCGCAATAGCCACGAACCACAAAGTCATAACAGGGCCGAACCAGGCCGCCACCACGGCTGTCCCGCGGCTCTGGACCGCAAATAAGGCGACCAAAATTCCGATACTGATATGCAGGATGTAAGGGTGGAAGGCCGGAGCGACGAGGTCGAGGCCCTCCACGGCCGAAAGGACCGAAATGGCCGGCGTGATGATCGCGTCGCCGTAAAACAACGCTGCCCCGATCATGCCAAGACCGACGATGACGGCGCCGCTCTGGCCCATCGCGCGCTGAACGAGGGCCATGAGGCTCAGCGTGCCACCCTCGCCGACATTGTCCATGCGCATGACGAGCAGGACGTACTTGAGGGTGACGACGACGACGAGAGCCCACAAAATGAGTGACACCACGCCGAAGACCGTCTCGCGAGCGATGGCTCCTCCGGCGGACGCGGCGACCAAACTTTCCTTCAATGCATAAAGCGGGCTTGTCCCGATGTCGCCGTAAACAACCCCAATGGAGCCGAGCACCAACGCCCAGAATCGTCGCTTGCTGTGGGAAGAAGCTGAAATTCCTTTATCATCAGGGTCATGGAAAAGAGTGCGTTCGGAAGCTGTTGTGGAACTCGTCATGTGGGGAATGCTCGGCAGGCCGGATCGGCGCGATGGACAGCTACGCATCTAAGCCGCCCGCAACCGGTCCGCAGCCGGCATCGGGCTCGTCGGGCGGCTTCCACTATGACTTTCCTATACGGCGAAGCCTCACCGGCTCGCGCCGTTCAGCTTCGCGCATCATGGTGTCGGTCGAGGCCGCCCAGGGGGAGTGCGCCTGATTCGATGGACCGACACCCCGCCGTGCTCGACACCGTTCACCCCTGTGTGAAGCGCTGCCCATGAGCGATCGGCATCCCCTGCCCCGGTTCAATCCCTATGTGGTCGCAATCGCGGCGATTGGCGCGGCGCTCGGCGCGGCGCTCGTCGTCCAGCCCTTCGCCGGGGTTGCCAACGTTTATCTCGTGTTCTTGACCGCGGTCATCGGGATCGCGGTTCGTCACGGCCTCGGCCCGTCGCTCGTCGCCTCGATCCTGAGCGTGCTGGCGTGCAATTTCTTCTTCATCCCGCCTCTCTATACATTGGCGGTGGCCGATCCGGCCAATATCGTCACTCTAGGCCTGTTCTTCGTTGTCGCCCTGATCACGAGCAATCTGGCGGCGCTTGCGCGCGACGAGGCGTTGGCGGCCCGCCAAAGGGCCGAAACGACGGAAGCGCTCTACGACTTCAGCCGCAATATCGCCGGCATTGTCGCCCTTCCCGATCTTCTGAAGGCCACGGTGCGACAGATCGAGTCGATGCTGCCCCTGCACGTGCTGCTGCTGCTGCCGGACGGGGATGGCGGGTACCAAATGCGCGAAAGCTCCACGCCCATGAGCCCGATCGAGCAGGTTGAAGCCAATGCGCTTCGGGCCGCCTATCCCCCCGACGACGCCGGCGCCCCAGGCGGGCGTACCTCGCTGCGCCTGGGAGACCGGTTCTTCCTGCCCATGCTCACCAGCCACGGAGTGATCGGACTTGCCGGATTTTCTTCGACCGATGCGCGTGCCATCCTGAGCCGCGAGGAGCAGCGGCTGCTGGAAACGTTGCTCGACCAGGCTGCTGTCGCGATCGAGGGAATGCGGCTGGCCGAGGAGCGCGACAAAGCGCACCTGGCCATCGAAACGGAGCGCCTACGGTCCGCCGTTCTGGCCTCGCTGTCGCACGACCTCAAGACGCCATTGGCGTCCATCACCGGGGCGATTACGGCCTTGCGCAATTACCCGGAGCTCTACGATGTGACGGCGCGCGAGGACCTCGCAGCCACGATCCAGGAGGAGGCCGAGAGGCTGACCCGATTCGTCGCCAACCTGCTCGACATGACCAGATTGGAAACGGGAAAAATCGTCCTCGACCGGCAGCCCGTAGACCTCGGCGAAGTCATCGGTACGGCCCTGAGGCGGATGGGGCCGACCTTCGCCGGGGACCGAGCGGTCGTCGACCTCGATCGGGACCTTCCGCTGCTCGATCTGGACGTGGTTTTGTTCGAGCAGGTGCTCGTCAACCTGCTCGACAACGCAGCCAAGTACGCCCCCCACGGCTCGGTCATCGCGGTCGTGGGGCGCTGGAACGGCCATGCGGTGACGCTCGCCATCGCGGACGAAGGGCCGGGAATTGCGGTCGCCGACCTTCCGCATCTGTTCGAGAAGTTCTACCGCGCCGAGAAAGGGGATCGTCGGCGCGCCGGTACGGGCTTGGGCCTGGCAATCTGTCGCGGTTTCGTCCAAGCGCTCGGCGGCACGATCGAGGCGGCCAACCGTGTCGAGCGCACCGGCGCCGTCTTCACCATCTCGTTCCCGCGAGAGACCGTCACGGCGGCGACCGGTGAGGTCGAGAAATGAACGCACCCGGCATCCCGCTCCTCGTTGTTGACGACGATCCGTCGATTCGGCGTTTGCTGCGGACCAGCCTGGGCGCCCAGGGCTATCGGATATGGGAAGCCGCAACGGGCCAGGCCGCCTTGGACCTTCTGGCAAGCGAGACGGTGGAATTGGTTCTCCTCGACCTCGGTCTCCCGGACCTCGACGGCTTGGACGTCATTCGTTCGCTCCGCGACTCGGGGGGCAAGCTGCCCATCGTCGTGCTGTCAAGCCGCGACGATGAGCGCGGCAAGGTTGCGGCGCTCGACCTGGGTGCCGACGATTACGTCACGAAGCCGTTCAGCATGGCCGAGCTGGTGGCCCGCATCCGGACCGCGCTACGCCATCGCTTCCAGGCGCAGGGCGCCGAGCCTATCTTCAGAAGCGGTGATCTTGCGGTCGACCTTACGCGCCGGCTGGTGACCGCACAGGGCCAGGATGTGAAGTTGTCGAACAAGGAGTGGGACATCCTGCGCCTGCTCGTCCTCAACGCAGGTAAGGTAATCACCCACAAAACGCTCATGCAGGAGGTCTGGAACCGCAAAGGCGACGTGCAATATCTTAGAATTTATGTTCGTCAGTTGCGACAGAAGCTCGAAGTCGATCCTGAACGACCATGCTACATCCTGACCGAGACAGGGGTCGGCTACCGTCTCTGGAGCGCCGAGTAGATCGCCGACGGATCGCGGGGACGGTTCGCGACAGCACGTTCAGGCCCCGAGGTCACGGCACCGATGATCTGCGCCGGGTGGTCGCAAGGGAAAGTGCGAGCGACCAGTTTCAAGGGCCCGAGAGCATCGCCAGGGAAGCGATGGCGCTTCGAAAACAAAGCCGCTAAACCTCCTGTGAAAGCCGCCAAATCGTCCGCAACACCCGGCGCGGAGGCATATGGCCGGTATGGCGCCGGTAAAGAGCTGCCGCCTCGCGGAACCGATAGCGGCGTAGTGAAACGGTGTTACGCATCTCATCCTCCCGTCAGGCTTCGACATGACGCCTATGCATCAGTCGCGCCTGGAGGTGGTTAGGTTCAGCTGGCGACGAGAAATCTGCCCCGCTCGCGCGCCGCGGCAATTCTTTGCTCGGAACCCTCGTGCGCATTGCCCCGGAATGGTGCAGCAAGACTCAGCGCAAGATGATCCAGGCTGGAGCATGGTCGCTTGCCCCCTCCTGCCCGCGTATGCCCCTGTCGACACCGGCATCGATTAACCGGCCGGCCATTTCGGTGCTAAGCAACAGGTGATCGAGGCGTAGGCCTGCGTCGCGGCCCCACCGCCCGCGTTTGTAGTCCCAGAACGTATACATCGGCTCGGTCGGGTGCAGTGTTCGAACGGCGTCGGTCCAGCCTTGGTCGAGAAGGCGCCTGAGTGCGGCGCGGCTTTCGGGCTGCAGCAACGCATTCGCCGCCCAGGACTTCGACGGATAGATATCGAAATCTGTCGGCACGACATTGTAGTCGCCGGCTAAAATGACTGGCACGCAAGCCCTCTGGAGTTCCGCTGCGTGGGTGATCAGTCGCTCGAACCAGGCGAGCTTGTAGTTGAATTTGGGACCCGGCTGCGGGTTGCCGTTCGGCAGGTAAATCGAGGCGAACAGCACACCGCTCACGGCGGCCTCGATGTAGCGGCTTTGGGAGTCGTCGGGATCACCGGGGAGGTCCGTCCGGGTAAGTATGGGGTCGGCATTCCGGGCGAGGATCGCAACACCGTTCCAACTCTTCTGACCGCGCCAGACCGCGCCATAACCGGCACGACGAAGAGCGCTGATCGGGAAGTCCGAATCCGTCGCCTTGAGTTCCTGCAGGCATACGACGTCGGGCTCCGATCGTTCGAGCCACGCGAGGAGGTTTCGCAGACGCTTGTTGATGTTATTGATGTTGAACGTAGCGATCTTCATGGAAACGAAGCTAAGGGAAGAGCGTTTTGCGGCGTCAAGCACGTTCGGCAAGATGGATGCGGCCCTCGCCCGCAGGCGGCATGGTTCGCCGGCCTCCGTGCCTCCGAAACTCCCGTCTGCTTTTCGGCCTCGCAGAACTCGCAAAATGACGTGGCGGCTTAGTCCCATTCGGCGATAAATAACTCTTGCTTTGTTAAGCGAAACTCGTTCTACTGAACAAAATCACTTAACAAGCGGGGCCAACCCGCTTCTCTGGAAACGCCGCATTCGCCGCTGCGCCTGGCGGCTGATCATAGGCCTCGCTCAGACGAGGATCAGGGAGGTTGCGATGAAATGGAAGCATCTTCTGGCAGCTCTTGTGACCGGCATGACGTTCGCCGGGCACGCGCATGCTCAAGACAAGTCGCTCACGCTGTGCTGGGCGGCGTGGGATCCGGCCAACGCGCTCGTAGAGCTCGGTAAAGACTTCACGGCCAAGACCGGCATTCAAATGAAGTACGAGTTTGTGCCCTGGACCAGCTATGCAGACCGATTCTTGAATGAACTCAATACCCACAGCAAGCTTTGCGATCTGATCATCGGCGACAGCCAGTGGATCGGCGGCGCGGCGGAAAATGGCCACTACATCAAGCTGAACGACTTCTTCGAGAAGGAAAAGATCTCGATGAATGATTTCATGCCGGCGACGGTGCTCGGCTATTCCGAATGGCCGAAGAACACGCCCAACTATTGGGCGCTGCCGGCCATGGCGGATGCCGTCGGCTGGACCTATCGCAAGGATTGGTTCGCGCGCCCCGAGCTGCAGGCCGAGTTCAAGAAGCAATATGGCCGCGATCTGGCGCCTCCGACGACTTACGACGAATTGATCCAGATCGGCAAGTTCTTCCAGGGCCGGGAGATCGACGGCAAAAAGGTCTATGGCGCCTATATTTTCACCGAGCGCGGCTCGGAGGGGATTACGATGGGCGTCACCAATGCCATGTATAATTACGGCTTCAACTACGACGACCAGAAAAAACCCTATCACATGGAAGGCGTGGTCAATTCGCCCGGTGCCATAAAAGGTCTCGAAGTATACAAAGAGCTCTACAAGTGCTGCACGCCGCCCGGCATGACCAACGCCTATATGTCCGAAGGGCTCGACGCCTTTAAATCGGGCCAGGTGGCGATGCAGATGAACTGGTTCGCCTTCTTCCCGGGGCTTTACAAGGACCCGAACGTCGGCGGCGACAAGATCGGCTTCTTCGTCAATCCAGCCGGCCCGAACGGCCATTTCACTCAGCTCGGCGGCCAGGGCATCTCGGTCGTGTCCTATTCGGACAAGAAAGACGACTCGCTGAGTTACATCAAGTGGTTCGCGCAGCCGGCCGTGCAGCAAAAGTGGTGGGAGCTCGGAGGCTACTCGGCCCATAAGGCCGTGGTTCAGGCGCCGGGCTTCCTGAAAAGCGCGCCGTTCGCGCCCGACTTCGTCAAGTCCATGGAGATCGTCAAGGATTTCTGGGCCGAGCCGTCCTATGCCGAACTGCTGCTCGACATGCAAAAACGCGTGCATGACTACGTGGTCGCCGACAAGGGTACGGCCAAGGAGGCTTTGGACCTCTTGGTCAAGGATTGGGAGAAGGTCTTCAAGGAGGAAGGCAAGACCTGAGCTCAGGGTCTCACTCGAGTCTGGCCTTCAGCGCGCCCTGAAGTGGGCGCGCTTCTCACCTGCGAGGATTTCCGATGGCCCTCTCCACGGAACCCCAGAGCCTCACGGTCCGTCCCGCCATGACCGATCGAAGCGCTTTCGCGCGCCGCATCCCCGGTCTCTCCGACCGCGCTGTCGCCTGGATTTTCATCGCACCGACCATCATTCTTTTGCTTGCGATCAACGTCTTTCCTCTGATCTGGACCGTAAGGCTTTCATTCACGAACTACCGGGCCAACCGGCCGAACGCGCCCATCGTCGATGTCGGCCTACAATTCTATCGCGACATTCTCTCGAGCCCGGATGTGTGGGCGGCCATGCAGGTGACGGCGCGGTTCGTCATCGCGACGATCGTTCTGCAAACGCTCCTCGGCTTCATGCTGGCGTGGCTGATCGACAAGAAATTCCGCCATCACGGACTATGGACGACGGTGATCCTGCTGCCGATGATGCTGTCGCCCGCCGTCGTCGGAAATTTCTGGACCTTTCTCTATCAGCCGCAAACCGGTCTCTTCAATTATGTCGTGTCGTTCTTCACCGGTGTGCCGTCATCTTCCTTTCAGATGCTCGGCGATGTTCGTCTAACGCCCTGGGCCATCGTCCTCGTCGATACCTGGATGTGGACGCCCTACGTGATGCTGATCTGCCTTGCGGGCTTGAGGTCCATTCCCGACTACATCTACGAGGCGGCCGAGGTCGACCGAGCCTCGAAGTGGCGCCAGTTCTGGACCATCACCATACCGATGGCGCTCCCCTTCATCATGCTGGCCGTGCTGTTTCGTGGCATCGAAAACTTCAAGATGTTCGACATGGTCAACCTGCTGACCGGCGGCGGGCCGGGGTCCACGACCGAAGTCGTCTCGATCTCCCTGAAGCGCGAAGCCTTCGAGAAATGGCGGACCGGCTATTCTTCCGCTCTCGCCATCATTCTCTTCGTTACGGTGTTCGGCTTGGCCAACATCTACGTCAAGACGCTGAACCGGGTGAAGGCCAGATGAGCAGCATCCATCCGACCGCAGCGGCCCATTCGGTCGTCGAGCCTTCCGGGGCAATGAAGCGTGCCGCCGGCATCGTCGTCATCGTCTACGCGATCGTGACGATGGTGCCGTTGCTGTGGATCGCGCTGACCGCCTTCAAGTCCCCTTCGGACGCGATCAGCTATCCGCCGAAGCTTCTGTTCCAGCCCTCACTAGAAGGTTATTGCAACCTCTTCACCACCCGCTCGCGCCAGACCCCCGACTACCTCAACGGTTTGCCGCCGCCGGACGGCACCTGCGAGACCATCGCGCGGAACCACGGCATGGTCGTCGTGTCCCCGTCCAAATTCACCCCGCGCTTCGTCAATTCCATCATCATCGCCGTCTGCTCGACGGCGCTCGCCGTGGGCCTCGGCACGCTCTCGGCCTATGGGTTCTCACGCTTCAAGGTGCCGCTCAAGGACGATCTGCTCTTCTTCATTCTGTCGACCCGGATGATGCCGCCGATCGCCGTCGCAATCCCGATCTACCTGATGTACCGCCAGCTTGGCCTCACCGATACGCGGCTCGGCATGGTCCTGCTCTATACGGCCGTGAACGTCTCGCTCGCGGTTTGGCTTCTGAAAGGTTTCATTGACGAGATCCCGCGGGAATACGAGGAAGCCGCGATGATCGACGGCTACACCAGGCTGCAAGCGTTTCGCAAAGTGGTGCTGCCGCAAGCCGCTACGGGAATCGCGGCGACGGCGATCTTCTGCATGATCTTCGCTTGGAACGAATATGCCTTCGCGGTCCTGCTCACTTCGGGCGAGGCCCAGACGACTCCCCCCTTCATTCCCTTCATCATCGGGGAAGGTGGTCAGGATTGGCCGGCCGTCGCCGCCGCGACCACGCTGTTCCTCATCCCGATCGTGCTTTTCACGGTCCTGCTGCGCAAACATCTGCTGCGCGGCATCACCTTCGGGGCAGTCCGAAAATGACGGATCTTCTTCCACGTCCCACGCCCGTATCGCGCCTTGCGCCGTCCCGCCGGTGGTCGCCTCGAGCGACCGCAGAAGGTCTGGCGACCCTGCTCATAATTGCCGGGATCTTCATGCTGATGCAGCCGTTTTCGATCGACCTCTACGGCTATTCCTTTGTGGTGACGCTCGCCGGCACGGCGCTCTTCATCGTCGGATCGAAGTTCCCGGAGTAGAATCTTGGCCGAGATCCGCGTCCAGAACCTCGAAAAATCCTTCGGCAGCTTCCATGCGGTCCGAGGCTCGACCTTCACGGTCGAGGACGGAGGCTTCTTCTGTCTGCTCGGGCCCTCGGGTTGCGGCAAGACCACCACCCTTCGGATGATCGCCGGTCTCGAACTGCCCACAGCCGGATCGATAAGCCTTGGCGGCGAAGACGTGACGTTCAAGCGAGCGTCGTCGCGTGACATCGCGATGGTGTTCCAACTTTTCGCGCTTTATCCGCATATGACGGTGCGCGGCAACATCGCCTATCCTCTGAAGAATATCGGAACGCCACGCGGCGAAATCCGTCGCCGAGTGGAAGAAGCGGCGCGGATTCTGCGCATCACCCCCCTGCTCGATCGCCCGGTCGGCGGCCTTTCGGGTGGGGACCGTCAGCGCGTTGCCCTCGGCCGAGCCATCGTCCGCGAGCCGAAGGCTTTCATGATGGATGAGCCGCTCGGCGCGCTCGACAGCGAGTTCCGCCACCTGATGTGCGGCGAGTTGCGCGCCCTGCACGATCGCCTCGGAGCCACTACGGTCTATGTCACGCACGATCAGCTTGAGGCCATGTCGATGGCCGATACGATCGCGGTGATGAACAATGGCATGGTCGAACAGCTTGGCCCGCCACAGGAAATCCATGACCGACCGGCGACCCTTTTCGTGGCCGATTTCATCGGCCAGCCGCCGATGAATTTCCTCCCCTTCCGTGGTCCGATCCCGAAAGGGTCGGCCGAGATCGCCTTTGCGGGCGGCACCCAGGCGGTTCCGATGCTCGCGGAGAACCACCCGGAAGGCGAGTACGTCCTCGGCATACGCCCCGAGCACGTCCGCATATCCGACACCGGCGCGCTCCGCGGCACGGTTTATGGCTCGGATTATCTCGGCACCAACCAGATCGTCACGGTGCACACGACCTTGGGTCAGGTCCGCGTGCGGCTGGTCTCCGCCACACCGGTTCCCGAAGGTAGTACCGTCGGCCTCAGCTTCGTCCCCGACCGGATCTCCATTTTTGCCCGTTCGAGTGGTCGCGCGCTCGAACGCTTTGCTGGAGCCGGGCATGGCTGAAATCAGGCTCGAAGGGATCTCGAAACGATTCGGTGCGGTGAGTGCCGTATCTGATCTGTCGCTTGCGGTGGATGACGGGGAGTTCGTGGTGCTGCTCGGGCCGACCGGGGCCGGCAAGACCACGACCCTGCGTCTGGTCGCTGGCCTCGAACGCCCCGACGCCGGACGGATCAGCATCGCGGCAATCGATGTGACTCGAGCCGCGCCTGCAGTCCGCGACGTCGCCTTCGTCTTCCAGCAATATTCGCTCTACCCGCATCTGACCGTTTTCGACAATCTCGCCTTTCCTTTGCGCTCCCCGCTCCGCCCCATGGCCGAATCGGCGATCAAGGCACGGGTCGAGCAGGTCGCAAAGCTGCTACGGATCGACGACAAGCTGGCCAATTCGGCCACTCGGCTATCCGGCGGGCAGATGCAACGGGTAGCGATCGGGCGCGCCCTGGTGCGCCAGCCCTCCGTCTACCTTATGGACGAGCCGCTCTCCTCCCTCGATGCAAAGCTGCGGGCCGATCTGCGGCTGGAGCTCAAGCACATCCAGCGTGATCAGGGCGCCACGATGCTTTACGTGACGCACGATCAAATCGAGGCGATGACGCTCGCCACGCGCATCGGCGTTCTCGAGGCCGGGCAACTCGTCCAGGTCGGGACGCCGCGCGAGGTCTATGGCAACCCGGCAAGCGCCTATGTGGCCACTCGGCTCGGCAGCCCGGCCATCAATCTCCTACCCCGGTCATGTTTTCCGAACCTGGCCATGCCGGCCGAAGCCGTGACCTTGGGCGCCCGGCCGGAACATTTGAGTATCCGACGGGCAAACGGCAATGCCGACGGCCGGATCAGCCGGGTCGAGCATCTCGGCGATCAAAACCATCTGCACATCGACCTTGGCGGAGCTTCCTTGGTGACGCTCGTCGACCCAGAGGAACCCCTGGCTGAAGGCGATCCCATATCGGTGACGTTCGTTGACCCGCTGCTCTTCGACGCGGTCGGGCATCGGGTGCGGGTCTGAGGAGCGGAGCGCGATGAGAAACGGCGTGTCAGTAGAGCAACTCGTCGAAGCGGCCGCCAAGGTGGTCATCGGCCACGCCGACGAGTTGACGGCGCTCGACCAGGCGATCGGAGACGGCGACCACGGCCTGAATATGAAACGGGGCATGGAGGCCGTGATGGCGGATCTGCCCAAACAGGCCGGCAAGTCGCCTTCCGATGTCTTGAAGGCTGCCGGAATGCAGCTCGTCATGAAGGTCGGCGGTGCGTCGGGGCCGCTTTACGGAACTCTCGCCATGGAACTCGGCAAGTCCCTACCGCCCAACCCGACGCGCGCCGACATCAGCGCGGCGCTCGATGCCGCCATCTCGGCCGTCAAGGCGCGGGGCAAGTCGGATTTCGGACAGAAGACGATGATCGACGTACTGGTGCCCGCGCGCGATGCGACGGCTGCCGGCGCCGGCCTTGCCGAGATCGCCGAGGCCGCAAAGGCGGCAGCCGAAGCGACCGCACCGGTGAGGGCGATGCGCGGCCGCGCCTCCTTCCTTGGTGATCGTTCGATCGGCCACGTCGATCCCGGCGCCAGATCCTGCGCGCTGATGATTGTCGCGATTTGCGACGAATTGGGACGTTGAGTGATGGCCAAGGTCGGCATCGTGATCGTTTCGCACTCGCCCAAAATCGCCGAGGGCGCGGCCGACATGGTTCGCCAGATGGTGGGGGATGCGGTGCCGCTCGCCTTTACGGGCGGAGATCCGGACGGCGGTCTCGGGACGTCCGTCGAGCACATTCTTGGTGCGATCGAGCGCGCCTGGTCGGAAGCCGGGGTTGCCATCCTGGTCGACCTGGGTGGAGCGGAGACCAATAGCGAAATGGCCGTCGAGATGCTGCCGAGCGAGCGTCGCGACCGGGTGGTCGTTTGCAATGCACCGATTGTTGAAGGGGCGGTCATCGCGGCCACCGAGGCCTCGTGCGGCTCGCCGCTCAGTCTCGTTCGGCAGACCGCCGAAGAACTCAACTAGTCGGGACGGAACGGTATCGAGAACGGGTCGGAGCGCGGCATGCCACATACAGCAAGCATCATTCTCGAAAACGAAGTGGGGCTCCACGCGCGCCCTTCCGTGAAGCTCACCCAACTCGCCAAGAGCTTCGCTTCGACGATCGAATTCGCGCTCGAGCCCGACGGCCCCTGGACGGACGCCAAAAGTCCCGTGAAGGTTATGCGGGTCAAAGCGCCGAAAGGATCGACGCTCCATTTTCGGACCCAAGGCCGGGATGCCGAGGGTGCGCTCCGAGCCTTGGTCGATCTCGTGGCGCAAAAGTTCGGGGAGGAGTGAGGGGTGCTTCCCCTCTGCATCCGAGGCCGTCCCGCGGCGCCGGGCTTCGCCTCCGGTCCGCTGCAGATCCTGACGCTCGCCCCCGACGCGAGGCGCCCGGTCGGCCGGCCGGAGGAGGAGGCCCAGGCCCTTCGCCAGGCCCTCGCAACGGCGGTTGCCGACCTTTCGGATTTGACGTCGCGACTCTCGGGCGAGGCTTCCGACATGGTCGGATTTCAGATCGCGATGCTGGAGGATCCGGCGTTGTCCGACCAGGCTTTCGAGACGGTGGCCGGAGGAATTCCGGCCGAGAAGGCCTGGGCCGAGGCTTTGGATGCTGAGATCGCCGGCTATCGGTCGAGCGGGGATGAATATTTCGGCGCGAGGGCCGGCGATCTCGCCGACATCCGTGACCGCATCCTGGCCAATCTGGCGGGGCGTGCAGCCCCGCGGATCGGACCCGGGGCCATCATTTTCGCCGCCGATCTCACGCCTTCGCTCTTTCTTTCGGCGGACTGGCGGGACGGGGGTATTGCTCTTTCCGAGGGAAGTCCGACCAGCCATGTGGCGATGCTGGCGCGCTCGCGCGGCGTGCCGATGGTCGTGGGACTCGATGGCGCCGGAACCGCAATCAAATCGGGCGCGTCGGCGCTGCTTGACGGAGCTGGCGGGAGCCTCGTGATCGATCCCGGTTGCGGGGAGCGGGCCGAATTCGAACGTCGCCGCGCGGTTGCGGCCGTCGAAACTGGTGCAATGCTGTCGATGCTCTCCGAACCTGCGCGCACGGCCGACGGCACCCGGGTCTTGGTGCTGCTGAACGTTGTGGATCCGGCCGAGCTTGACGAGCTTGATCCGGCGATCTGCGACGGAATCGGGCTCGTGCGTACCGAGCTGCTGTTCGAAGGCGCCGCGCCGCCCGAAGAAGAGGCCCAGCT
>JBBPYT010000233.1:0-2137 GCA_038199665.1 Hyphomicrobiales bacterium | reverse complement strand
TTTGGCGCTGCTTTACGGGTTGGGAATGCGTATCAGCGAGGTCGCTGCCACCAAGTGGGCCGACATCTCGGATCGGCCCGGCGGCGGTGCCGTCGTCAGCGTTCTGGGAAAAGGAATGAAGCGACGCCATGCAGTGATGTCGCCGGGCGCATATCGCCACGTCGAGGTGTTGCGCGGCGATCTGGATGCGAGTCGTATTGCCTCATTCGCAGATGCTCCCGGAGCTCTGGCTTGGTGCCTCATCGTGTTGTTCCCGAACTGGAAGGCTCTGGTGGTTGCGGAACCTCGGCATGGTGCTCCTTTGATCGACACGGTATCCTGCGGTTTGGCGTTGGTCCGGCGGTCAAGCCCCCATCGCCGCGAAGCGGTGCGCCGAAGGTGCAGGGCTTGAGGGTCGGACCAAGGCCAAACCAGGCTCGGTCCAGTCGATAGTCAGGTTACGGCCCCCGCCAGGTCGCTTTGCACCGGCTCATCCGCCGCCATACGTCCGAAGACCATCGTGTGAGCGATGTCTCGCCGCCATATCTTCAGCCGGCGCTGCAGTGTTCGCACCTGCCCGTCAGGGAAGCGACCGGGATGTTCGACTTGGAGCCGCTCAAGCAACTCGCGCGATGTTCGCCACGGCTCCGCCTCGAACCAGACCCGAAGTTGATCGGTGACCGCGGCGAACGGGTCGGGGCGCCGTCTCTCTCGCTTAGCTTTCTGCTTCGGCCGGGCCGTTGGGCGGACCTCGGTCTCCTGCCAAGCCGTGCGGAGCCCGGACATGAACTGTTCCACCGTCGGCGCGGTCGGTGCGAATGCATCGTCGACGAGTGGCGTGTCGGCGATTTCGACGAGACGTCGTTGCATTCCACGGATGTCCTGCAGAAGCCGGATCGGATCCAGGGTGGCGTGGACAGCGTCGACCCGGCGTCGGGTCTCCTCGGACGTCCGTGGATCGGCCAGCACCCGCTGATACGGTGTGCTCGGCGGGTGATAGCGCTTGCGGACCTTGGCTCCTTCGCGCTCCTTGTCGGCCAGCTTGAACGAGGGCTGGAAGAAGTTCACGAACAGCCGCACCGATCTGTACAGCTCCGCCAGCGCGGCCGCCGCCTCCAGTCCTTCAAAGCGCCGGTAGCCCACCATACGCCGGACGATGGCGCCGTTCTTCTGTTCGACCCAGGCTTGGTCGTTCTTGCGATAAGGGCGACACCGGGTGAACTCGACGCCCGCTTCCTTGCAGTAGACCTGCACGGTCTCGTTCATGAAGACGCTGTCGTTATCCGTGTCGAAGCCGAGCAGCCGGAAAGGCATCAGCTTGCGGGCTTCGCCCAGCACCTCGGTCAGCAGCCGCTGCTCTCTCACCAGAAGCGGCGCGCATTCGGTCCAGCCGGTCGCGATGTCGGTCAGAACCAAGGTCTGCACGAAGCTGCCCTTCGCCACTGGACCGCTATGAGCGACCAGGTCCGCTTCGACGTATCCGGGTGCAGGGTCATTCCAATCTGAAAACGTGCGCACCGGAATGCTGCGTCGGATCGCGGACGGTACGGACCGCCGACGGGGTTTACCGCCCGCTCGTGCACGGATCTCGGCCAGTGCCCGATCCATGGTCGCCGCGCTCATGGCCAGCAACTGCGCCTTCACGCCCGACTGAAGGTTCAGATGACCGTGGCGCTGCATCGCTTCGATTAGGATCGGCAGCAGAGGCTTGAGCCGCTTGCCGCAGATGCGATCCGACGCTTCCCAAGCTACAATCAGAACCTCACGAACGGCATCATCGTAGAGCCGACGCTGGGGACGAGGCCCGGCGCGACCGCAAGCCTTTCCGACCCGCAGCAGCCGCATCGCATGCTTCCGATGAAAGCCTGTAATGGCTACGAACTCATCAAGGATGCGGCCGCGCTCGGGACGGTCACTAGACCGGTAGCGGTCCGCCAGCGCCACCACCAATTCGTCCCTCGTCGCCATGCTGACCCGCCTCATCGCCGCCCTTCCCGCCGTAACCCGGTCGGGAGCTTCTTAGCTGAGGCAATAGAGCAAGCTTAAGGAGCATTCCAGGCGACGCAATGCGACTCGCATCCAGATCGCCGCGCAACACCGACGGCCTCTACGCCGGGCCGAGGTCCTGCCCTTCTTCGCCAAGCTCTCGCCCTGCCTG
>JBBPYT010000232.1:0-2519 GCA_038199665.1 Hyphomicrobiales bacterium | reverse complement strand
TGCTTTCCCGGGCTGACCGTGCTCGAGAACCGGGCCAAGGGGGTGGAGGAATCGCTCAAACAGGCCGCCGGGGTGACGATTCTCGGGCCCTTCGACGTCAAGGTGAGCGCGGTCGAGAACTACAATCATTGGGAGCAGCTCTACGCCGCCAATCCCGATGCCGTCGCGCTGGTCGGCCTTTGCGCGCCCGATGTCGCCAGCCTCGGCAAGCTGAACGCGGCGAACGGCGACAAGTTCGTCGCGGGCGGATACGACCTGACGGCGCAGAACCTGCAAGCCGTCAAGGACGGTCACGCCTACGTCACGCTCGGTCAGAGCGCTTTCGTTCAAGGCTACTTGCCCGTCGCTCTCCTGGTCAAAGCCGTCCGGAACAAGAAGCCACTGGAGGTCGGGTTCTACAATGCCGGCACGCAGGCCGTGACGGCTGGCAGCGTCGATATGGCGAACAACCTGCCGGCGACGACGTTCCCGCAGTTGCAAGCCATGGCGGCCGATCCCAAAGCGACCGCAACCTTCTATAAGCCCTGGTCGCAATGCGTCGTCGCCGCGGATCCGAAGTGCGTCGCCATGGAACCGATCGCCGCGGAAGGAAAGTGACCAGAGTTCCGGCATTTCACCACCGGGCGGCGTCATAGGTCCCCGGGGGCTCCTGGGCTGACGATGACCGAGACGCCGCTCGTTTCCGTCCACAACCTTGACAAGCGCTACGGCGGGGTCGTCGCTCTCGAGGGCATGAACATCGACGTGCGGCGGGGTGCCATCCATGCGGTCGTCGGTGAAAACGGCGCCGGCAAGTCGACGCTGATGAAGGTTCTGGCCGGCGTCGTTCGCCCGGACAGCGGTACCATCAAGGTGGAAGGACGAGAGGTCGCGATCGACGCGCCAAAGGCTGCGCGCGATCTCGGCATCGGCATCGTCTATCAGGAGCTGAGCCTGTTCCCGCAGCGCTCGGTGTTGGCCAATCTGTTCGTCAATCGGGAGCCGCTGCGGCGCGGGCTGGTCTCGACGCGGGCCATGAAAGAGCGCAGCCGAAATCTTCTGGACCGACTCGGGCTGAAGGTCGACGTTGAAGCGCCGCTCGGTCGGCTCACCATCGGCGAGCAGCAGCTCGTCGAACTCGCCCGCGTGCTGCTCGAAGAGCCGCGCCTGCTGATTTTGGACGAGCCGAACTCGGCCCTCAACGAGCGGGAAACCGAGCGCTTGTTCGCGGTGCTGCGACAGTTGCAAGGGCGCGGCATCACCATGCTCTATGTTTCGCACCGTCTTGAAGAGGTGTTCGCCATTTCCGATCGCGTGACCGTCACGCGCAATGGGCGCCACGTCTTCACCGAAGATCGGACCGCGCTGACCATCCCACAGGTGATCGAAGGCATGCTCGGAGTGCAGCAAAGAGCGCTGTTTTCGCGGCCTGGTCCCCGGCGCCGCGAGCCCTTGGCCGAACGGATCGTCGTCAAGGGCCTAAGCGGTGGCGAGCTGAAGGATATCAGTTTCACCGCCCGCTCCGGCGAGGTTGTCGGGCTCGCGGGCCTCGAAGGGTCTGGCGTATCGATCCTGCTGGGCCTTTTGTTCGGGACGCGGAAAGCGCGATCCGGCGAGGTGATCTACCCGGACGCTCGCGGCCTTCCGCGCGACCCGACCGAGGCCGCGCGGCGCGGCATCTGCCTCGTCCCGGCCGATCGGCGGCGAAACGGCCTCATGCTCGACAAAAGCGTTCACTTCAATTTGAGCCATGTCGCGGTCGGCGCGCTGAAGAGCGCCAGCCCGTGGCTCGATGTTGGCGAAGCTCTGGAACGCGCCAGGCGGCAGATCGGTCGCCTTCGAATCAAGACCGGCTCGCCCTTCACCCTCGCCAACCAGCTGTCCGGCGGAAACCAGCAGAAGATCGTCCTCGGTAAATGGCTGGAGATCGCGCCGAGGGTCATCTTGCTGGACGATCCGACGCGCGGCGTCGACGTAGGCGCCAAGCGGGAAATCTACGAGCTCATTCGCCGGGTGTCCGCCGAGGGGCGTATCGTGCTGTTCAGCTCGACGGAGCTTCCAGAGCTGGTCGGCCTGTGCGACCGCATCATCGTCCTCTACCGCGGCCGGCTCGCAGGTGAGCTTTCGGGAGGCGAGATCGACGACCAAAGGCTGCTGCACGTCATCAACACCGGCGAGATGCCGGAGACTGAGCTGCCCGGGGAGCGGCAGGCGTGACGGGCGCAGGCACGGTCGAGTGGAGTGTCTCCCGCGCGAGCAGGGGAAGGACGCCCATCATTCGTGGCCGAAGCACTTTCGAGGGAAGGGAGACCATGATCCGCCGCGCCTTTTCCATGCGCCTGAAAGCTCGAGGCATCCCGAGCCGGGACGAGCTGTCCGGCCGGTGGCGGCGCTAGCATAATGTCGGATGAGGGCAGCCCTCAAGCAGAAACATCCTCGGCCTCACCGCAGGTCGGGCGGCGCTCCTTCCGCTTCCCGGAAGAAATCGGCGTCATCGTCGCGTTGGCGGTGATGATCGCCGTGATCGGCGCTGCCCGGCC
>JBBPYT010000231.1:0-2895 GCA_038199665.1 Hyphomicrobiales bacterium | reverse complement strand
CGGCGGAAGGCGCCCCGGCGGAAGGTGCGCCGCTCGTCTCATTCGCGGCGGGCGCCGGCACGGTGACGAACAGGCTGTCGCCGTAGAGCGAATAGGTGACGCTGGTGCGCGGCACCGTCACGACCGACCGTGCTGCCCCCGACAGCACCGCCACATTGGCGAACATGCCGGGCAGAAGGCGCTTGTCCTTGTTGGGCAGTTCGGCCCGGATCAGCACGCTGCGCGAATCCTGCGACACCCGGGCATCGATCGACTTGATCTGGCCGCCGAACACCTTGTCGGGGAACGCATCGACCCGGATCTCGGCCGTTTCCCCCGGCTTGAGCACGGCAAGCGCCTGTTCGGGGACCGGGAAATCGACATAGATCGGGTCGAGTTGGGTCAAGGTGACCAGCATCGTGCCGGGCGACACATATTGCCCGATGTCGACCCGGCGGATGCCGAGCCGCCCAGCGAACGGAGCCGCCACGCCCTTCTGGGCGATGACGGCCTTGGCCCGGTCGACGGCCGCGGCGGCAGTGTCGCGCGCCGCCTGGGCCTGATCCACCGTAGCCTTCGCCGTGTTGCCGCCGGTCATCAACTCCTTCTGGCGGGAGAACGAGAGGTCGGCATTCTTCATCTGGGCCTGGCCGGAGAGGAGATCCGCCTGCTCGGTCGAATCGTCGATCTCGATCAGCGGCGCACCCTTCGCGACCTCCTGCGAGGATTCGAAGTGCACGGCGCGCACGATGCCTCCGACTTGCGGTGCGACATCGATGCCCTGCACGGGCCGGAAGGTGCCGATGGCGGAAATCTGGGGAATCCAGCGATCCGTTTGCGCCACCGCCACCGCTACCGTGGTCGCCGGACGTGGCATCTTGCCGATCGCCGTCCTGATCATCAGCGGCTTGAAGACGAACTGGAAATAGGACAAACCGCCGACGAGGCCACCGAGGACCAGCAGCACGAGAAAGAAAATCGCGGCACGCTTCAACGCTCTGGACCTCTTGTTCGGGCGCATCGGGGACGTTGCCGGATGCGATTGGCTCGCTCCGGGAGACCCTGACGAAGTGAAAAAGGCATTTTTCCGATCAGCCGGGCGCGCTATTTATCCGATGCAGCGATCCGAGGCAAAAAGGCGCATCGGATGGAACCCCCAGGAGGACGCGTGAACGACACCGCATCTGCGCTCAAATCGCTTTCGATTCCCGACCTCGCCGGCAAGGCGGTGCTGGTGACCGGCGCATCAACCGGCATCGGCGCCGCGGTGGCCCGTGCGCTCGGACAACAGCATGCCTCGGTCGCGGTTCATTACAACGAGAGCACCGATGCGGCCGAGAAGGTCGCGGCAGCCGTGAACGAAGCCGGCGGCGTCGCTGTGCTGGTGCAGGGCGACGTGGGAGCCGACGGGGTCAGCGAGCGCGTGGTCGAGAATGCGGCCCGAAAGCTCGGGAAGCTCGACGGCCTGATCAACAATGCGGGCGGCATGCTCGGGCGGATGCCGTTCGACGAGATGACGGACGCGCATTACGAGCGCGTGATGAACCTCAATTCACGGTCGGTCCTGGCAGCGACTCGGGCGGCGGTGCCCTTCCTCAAGCAGGTCCGTGGCTTCGTGATCAACACGACCTCGATCGCGGCTCGGCATGGGGGCGGCCCCGGCTCGACCATCTACGCGGCCTCCAAAGGCTTCGTATCGACCATCACCCGCGGCCACGCCAAGGAACTGGTGGGGTTCGGCATTCGGGTGAATGGCGTATCGCCCGGCGTCATATCGACGCCGTTCCACGAGCGCTATTCGACGCCCGAACAGATGGAGGCGATGCGCAAGACCGTTCCCATGGGACGGCTCGGAGAATCCGAGGACTGCGTCGGTGCCTACCTGTTCCTCGCCTCGGAGGCCCTGTCGGGCTACATCACGGGTCAGATCATCGAAGTGAACGGCGGCCAGCTGATGCCGTAGGACAGCTGCGGCCCGGCTCACCGGATCCGCCTTCGCTGGCCTCGGGACTCAAACCTGCGTAGGGTCTCGCCACATTCATTGCTCCTTGGCGGCCCCGGCGTCGGAAATGTCGAACACTGCTTGCATGAACACACAAAGCGGACCGGACGATGTGGGCCTGACGCTTCCACGCAGCACCATTCCGTTCAACCGCCCGTCACCGGCCGGCAACGAAGTCCAGTACATGCTGGAAGCGATCGAAAACCGCCATCTGTCCGGCGATGGACCGTTCACGAAGCGGTGCCATGCCTGGCTCGAACAGGCGGTCGGCTGCGCCCAGGCGTTGCTGACCCACTCCTGCACCGCCGCGCTCGAAATGGCTGCCATGCTGCTCGATCTCGGGCCGGGCGATGAAGTCATCATGCCGTCGTTCACCTTCGTGTCGACCGCCAATGCGGTGGTGCTGCGCGGCGCCACGCCCGTGTTCGTCGACATCAGGCCGGACACGCTGAACATCGACGAAACGCTGATCGAAGCGGCCGTTACCGACAGGACGCGCGCGATCTTCGTGGTTCACTATGCAGGCGTCGCCTGCGCGATGGACGAGATCATGGACATCGCGGAGCGGCGCGGCTTGTTGGTGGTGGAAGATGCGGCCCAGGGCATTTCGGCCGACTTTTGCGGCCGGCCTCTCGGCGGTATCGGGCACCTCGGGGCATTCAGCTTCCACGAAACCAAGAACGTGATCTCCGGTGAAGGCGGCGCGCTGCTGATCAACGATCCGCGCTTCATCGAGCGCGCGCAGATCCTGCGAGAGAAGGGCACCAACCGAACGAAATTCCTCCAGGGTCGCGTCGACAAGTACACCTGGGTCGATTACGGCTCGTCCTATTTGCCGAGCGAGCTGGTTGCCGCCTTTCTCTATGCGCAGCTCGAGCGCGCGTCCGAGATTTTCGACGCCCGGCAAAGGTCTT
>JBBPYT010000230.1:0-13463 GCA_038199665.1 Hyphomicrobiales bacterium | reverse complement strand
GTCGCGGCCTGGGCCGCGAACGGCGATCTCCTGATGGGAAACTATGCCGGTGCCGCCTTCGGGGTCGCGGTGAGTCTCCTCCTCGCGCTTCTCACTTACGGCCTGATCGTGCGTCCCATTCAACGGTCGGAGGCGATCCGCCACGAGGAAAAGGAGATCTTCATTCTCACGGCGACACTGCTGTGGGGCATCGTGCTCCAGGAGCTCATTGCCTATTTCTACACGAACAACGCCAAAACCGTGCTGCCTATCGTCGACGGAGTCGTCTCGATTCTCGGCGTCCGCGCGCCGAAAAACGAGATCTTCACCGCCCTGGTGTGCTGGGCCGCGATCGGGCTTCTATGGCTCCTGGTCAATCGGACCCGGACCGGCAAGGCCATTCTCGCCGCCTCGATGAATCCGCGCGGGGTGACGCTCCTCGGCATCGAGCTCTCGTGGATTTATCTGGCCGTATGGGCGCTTTACGGCATTCTGGCCGGCATCGCGGGCGTGCTGCTCGGGATGTTCATCGGGGTCAGTTCGTACAGTGTGGGGCCGCTCACGGCGAGCGCCTTCTCGATCGTCGTGCTGGGTGGCCTCGGCAGCGTTTCCGGCTCACTCATTGCGGCCTATGTGGTCGGCTACATCGAAACCATCACGGCCTATCTGGGCTCGCCGGCCTACCGCACGATCCCGGCTCTGCTGCTTCTCGTGGCCGTCATGTACCTGCGCCCGCGCGGCCTGCTCGGACGGCGTTAGGCGCGATGGGCAAGCTTTCCGTCAGGCATCTGTCCCTCGTATCCGTGGTCCTGGTCGGGCTCGCGGCCTCGCTGCCGCTGTACGTTTCGGGATACGTCCTGGGCCTTTTGACGCTTGCCTTCTACTTCGGCGTGTTCGCCATGGCCTGGGACCTGCTGTTCGGCTTCGCCAACGAGGTCAATTTCGGCCCGACCTTTCTGATCGGGCTCGGTGCTTATGCGGCCGGCATCCTGGATAGCCGTTACGGCCTGCCGATCTGGTTGTGCCTGACGGCAGGCGCGCTCGCCGCTGTCGTCGGCGGCCTCGTGCTGGCTCTGCCGGCGCTGCGCGTGAGCGGACCCTATTTCGGCCTTACGACGCTGGTGGCGGTTCTCATCCTGCAGAACCTGATCGTCGTCTTCGCCGATCTCACGGGCGGCGAAATCGGCCTGACGGTCCCCGATGTGATGTCGGTCGATGCCGGCGTGAACTATTGGATCGCGCTCGGTTTCATGGCGCTCAGCGGAGCCATCCTGTTCGGCCTCTCGCGCTCGCCGGTCGGTCTCATCTTGCAGGCGAGCGGTCAGGATGCGGTTCAGGCAGGTGCTCTCGGCTTCAACGTCACGAAACATAAGATCGCGGCCTTCACCATCAGCGCCTTCTTCTCCGGCCTCGCAGGGGGATTGCTCATCTTTTACATGGGGACCGCATCGGTCGGCACGCTCGTCGATGTCACCGTCGGCGTACAGGTGATCGTCGCCGCCGTCCTGGGCGGTCGTCGCACGATCCTCGGGGCCGTGCTCGGCGCGCTTTTTCTTGTCGCCGCGACGGAGCTTTTGCGTCCGCTCGGCGAACTCGCGACCTTGACGGTGTCGGTTGCGGCGCTGCTGGTCATTCTCTTCTTTCCGAACGGACTTCTCGGCCTCGTGGTGCGGCAAGGAGGCGAGGCTTGAGCCAGACACCCGACCGACCTCTGCTCGAGGTCAGGAAGCTCACAAAACGGTTCGGCGGCCTGGTGGCCGTCAAGGACATCGACCTCGACCTGCACGCCGGCCAGATCCTCGGCCTGATCGGTCCCAATGGCTCGGGCAAGTCGACCCTGATGCGATCCATCATGGGGATCGAGCGACCGAGCTCCGGGTCCGTCCGGCTCCGGGGCGTCGAGATGGCGGGCTGGGCGCCCCACCGCATCGCGCGCCAGGGCGTCGGGCTCGTGTTCCAGCATTCGCGACCCCTGCACCGGCAGACCGTGCTCGAGAACATCGAGCTGGCCCTGTTGCCGGACAGCCTGTGGCAAGTCTTCGCCAATTCCCAGGCGCGCGCCCGCGCCCGGGTGATTGCCGTCCGGGCCGGGCTGGGGGCGGTTCTCGATCGCTTCCCATCCACCTTGCCCTTCGCCGATCTGCGCAGGCTCGAACTCGCGAAGGCGATCGCGCGCCATCCCAAGGTGGTGCTGGTGGATGAGCCTTTCGCCGGTTTGACGCGCGGCGAGACCGCCGCCTTTTCGGAACTGATCCGCGGCTTTCGGGAGGAGGGACGCGCCGTTCTCCTGGTCGACCATAACGTCAAGGGCGTCGCGGCTTTGGTCGACCGGGTCATGGCCATGTACCTCGGCGAGTGCATCGCGGAAGGGACTGCCGACGAGGTCATGCGCGACCCGACCGTGCGCCGCGTCTACCTTGGGGGCAGCCTCGAAACCGCCGTGCGCCCGCCGTCCACGGCGCCCACCGCCATGCCGCTTCTCGATGTCAAGGATGTCAGCGTCTTTTACGGGAAAGCGCAGGCGCTTGGTCGCGTTTCGCTCCATGTGGGCGAGGGCGAATTCGTTTCCGTGGTCGGCCTCAACGGTGCCGGCAAGACGACGCTGTTCAACGCCGTGTCGGGCCTCGTGCCGTACGGCGGCGCGATCACTTGCGGCAACAGAGACCTGAGGGGGAGATCGGCCGCCAGCATCGCTCGTTCGGGCATCATCCAGTGCCCGGAAACCCGCGAGCTTTTCGGCGACATGACGGTCCGCGAGAACCTCGATCTCGGCGGCCAGCACGTGGCCCGCACCGAACTGATCGAGCGGCTGGACTGGCTGTTCGATCTTTTCCCTATCCTCAAGGGCCGTCAGCGCCAGACGGCGGCCACGCTGTCGGGCGGGGAGCAACAGATGCTCGCCATCGCACGCGCCCTGATGGGCAGGCCGAAGCTCCTCATTCTCGACGAGCCGACGCTCGGCCTGGCGCCCGTCATCCTCGAACAGCTCTCGAGGGCGCTTGAAAAATTGCGCCGGACCGCCGCGATGACGGTTTTGCTGGGCGAGCAGAACGTCACGTTTGCGCTGCCGCACGCGGATCGGGTCTACGTACTCGAACATTCCCACATCGTCTGGGAGGGGACACCCGACCGCTTCGCCGCGGAAGTCGGTGCCGGATACCTGTGAAGACAAACGAGTCGATTGGCAGGGATCGAGGCGCGCTCCTCGGAGTTGATGTGCCGTGGGCGCCAAGCTTGCGCCTGTCCGGATGAGAGCAGAGACATCATATGTCGGATCACAGCTACAGAGTCGTCGAGGTCGTGGGATCCTCGGCGAGCAGTATCGACGATGCCATAAAGGGCGCCATAGCCGACGCCTCCAAGACGCTGCGCCACATCGGCTGGTTTCAGGTGGTTGAAACGCGCGGCCATGTCGAGAATGGCGAAGTCAAGCACTTCCAGGTGACGCTCAAGATCGGGTTCACCCTCGAAGAGCGGAGGTAACGGCGCCGGCGCGGCACTCTATCGAGCAGGGCAACGGGTCGACTTGAGTCCGAAGATCAACGGTGCGGCGAAGCCTCACAGTTCCAGTTCGGCAAGGCCCGCGTGGGCTTGCGGCCGCGGCCCCGCCGGCCAGCGAAACCTGCGGTCGGCTTCGGCGATCGGGACGTCGTTGATCGAGGCCTCGCGCCGCCGCATCAGTCCCGCTTCGTCGAACTCCCATTGCTCGTTGCCGTGGGACCGGAACCAGTGGTCCGAAACGTCGCGCCATTCGTAGACGAACCGCACCGCGATACGGTTTTCGTGGAAAGCCCAGAGCTCCTTGACCAGTCGGTAGTCGAGTTCGCGCGCCCATTTGCGGTGCAGGAAGGCCACGATGGCCGGCCGTCCTGAAAAGAACTCGGCCCGGTTGCGCCAGCGACTGTCTGCGGTGTAGGCGCCGGCAACCGCTTCCGGATTGCGGCTGTTCCAGGCGTCCTCGGCCCTGCGGACCTTTTCGATCGCGGTTTCGCGCGTGAACGGAGGAAAGGGTGGGCGGCCGGTCATCGATGCTCCGCGCCTTGGCCGAGCCAGAGAGGCCACAGTGCCACTTCTATCGCGTCCACCCGGATCCAGCAACAAGGGATTCGATCGACGTCTTGAACTGGCTCGGCTCAAACCCCTATGGTCGGCACGGTCGCCGAGGCGAGGGTCGAACCCCCGGGCGGGGGAATTTGGGAGAAAACGCATGAGTGTCAGCAGCGTCAGCAATTCGCGCATGACCGCAGTCGTCTGCCACGGCCCGGAAGACTACCGGGTCGAGCAGGTCGAGCGGCCGACGGCGGGTCCCCGCGAGCTCGTGATCCGCGTGACGGCTTGCGGCATTTGCGCCAGCGACTGCAAATGCTGGTCCGGCGCCAAGATGTTCTGGGGCAGCAATCCCTGGGTCAAGGCGCCGGTCATACCGGGCCATGAATTCTTCGGCGAGATCGAGGAGATCGGCGAGGGCGCGGCCGAGCATTTCGGTGTCAAGCCGGGCGACCGCGTCATCGCCGAACAGATCGTGCCCTGCTGGCGCTGCCGTTATTGCGGCTCCGGCAAGTACTGGATGTGCGAGGTTCACAATATCTTCGGCTTCCAGCGCGTGGTGGCCGACGGCGGCATGTCGGAATACATGAAGCTGTCGTCCAATGCTTTGGTGCACAGGATCCCGGAGTCGATCTCGGTCGACGATGCCGCCATCATCGAGCCTCTATCCTGCGCGATTCACACCGTGAACCGCGGCGACATCCAGCTCGACGACGTGGTGGTCATCGCCGGCGCCGGTCCACTCGGCCTGATGATGACGCAGGTGGCGCATCTGAAGACGCCGAAGAAGCTTGTCGTCATTGATCTCGTCGACGAGCGGCTGGACCTCGCCAGGAAATTTGGCGCGGACGTCGTCATCAATCCCACCAAGGAGAATGCGCTCGCGATCGTGCAGGGCCTCACGGAAAACTATGGTTGCGATGTCTACATCGAGACCACCGGAGCGCCGGCCGGCGTCACGCAAGGCCTGGAACTCATCCGCAAGCTTGGCCGCTTCGTCGAATTTTCGGTCTTCGGCAAGGAAACCTCCGTCGACTGGTCAATCATAGGTGACCGCAAGGAACTCGATATCCGCGGCGCGCATCTCGGTCCGTATTGCTATCCTGTTGCCATCGATCTGCTCGAACGCGGCCTCGTCACCTCGCAAGGCATCGTCACCAACGAGTACCGCCTCGAAGAGTGGGATGAGGCCATCAAGGTTGCGAACTCGCTCGACTCGATCAAAGTGCTGCTGAAGCCCGCAGCCTGAGCGTTGTCCCTGCAGCGAACGATGATCCGACCTCAAGCCCGGTAGCCTCCATGGACCACGTCATCGGCGTCGACATCGGCACGCAGAGCACCAAGGCGCTGCTGGTGCGGGTGGATGGAACCATCGTTTCCCAGCACGCGAAGGCCTATGCGCCCGATACGCCGCGTCCGAACTGGGCGGAGCAGTGGCCTTCGGTGTGGCTGGACGCCGTGACAGAGTGCATTACCGAATGCGTCCGCAAGGCCAGCGAAGTGAACAGCGGGGCACCGCTCGCGCGCGAGCATATTAGGGCCGTTTGCGTTTCGAGCCTTTACGGAGGCTCGGGCATCCCGGTGGATGCCGATATGAAGCCGCTGCATCCTTGCCTCATCTGGATGGATCGGCGAGCCGAGGCGCAGGTCGAGTGGGTTCGCAGCCATGTCGACCTTGAGCGCCTCTACGCGGTCACCGGCAACGGGGTCGACAGCTACTACGGCTATACCAAGATCCTGTGGCTGCGGGACAATCGTCCGGACGTTTGGGAAAAGACGCAGTACTTCCTGCCGCCCAACGCCTTCGTGGCGCACGCCCTGACCGGCAAGGTCGCGGTCGATCATTCGTCGGCCGGCAACATCGGTGGGATCTACGACGTCGAGCGCCGCACCTGGTCGTCCGAGATGATGGACGGGCTTGGCATTCCGCGGCGCATGATGCCGTCCCGCCTCGTCGCCTGTACGGAGGCGGTGGGTTCCTTGCTGCCGCAGTGGAGCGCCTCGCTCGGCTTGCCCGAGGGCACGCCGATCATTGCGGGCGGCGTCGATGCGGCGGTCGCGACCTATGCGGCCGGCGTATCCGGACCGGGGCAGCACGTCGCCATGATGGGCACCAGCATGTGCTGGGGATTCATTGCGCCGAGCGCCGATGCCAGGCACGGCCTGATCAGCATGCCCTACGTGACCAAGGCGCACGACGACCTCTACGTCTTCGGCGGCGCCATCACGGCCGGCGCTTCGGTGTCATGGTATCGCGAACAATTCTGCCAGGCCGAGATCGAAGCCGGACGGATGTCGGGCCGCGACCCGCACGCGATCCTGGAGGATGCGGCGCGCGGCATCAAGCCGGGCTCGGAAGGCGTGGTGTTCCTTCCCTATCTGATGGGAGAGCGCAGTCCCATCTGGGACGGGCAGGCGAGCGGCGCTTTCGTGGGATTGAACCTGTTTCACACGCGCGCACACCTCTATCGCGCCGTGCTTGAGGGCGTGACATTCGCCCTGCGCCACAATATGGAGGCCGGCGCCAAAGGGGCGGTTTCGCTGGAGAACCGGCTGATCGTGGTCGGCGGCGCAGCCTTCTCGGATTTGTGGATGCAGATTATCGCCGACGTGACGGGCTACCCTGTGTACACGATCAAGGAGAACGTGGAGGCTCCCCTCGGTGCGGCCCGGCTTGCGGCCCTGGGGGTCGGTCTCATCGAGCGCGGTTCCGCCGACAAGTGGATCACGCTGGCGGCGCGCGCCAAACCCGATGCCGGGCGGAAACGAGTCTATGACGAGGCCTTCGATGTCTACAAGGACCTCTATCCTGCCTTGCGGTCGTCGATGCATCGGCTGAGCGCCCTGCGGGTATGATTGAGGTCGTCCCAAATTGCTTCGCGTTGCGGGAAGGCGGGTTGCGATTTGTAAATCCGCTTGGGTCAAGCTCGCAGGAGCTCAGCGAGGCACTCCATGCATAAGAGCAGCACTGTTCTAGGCACCCTGGCCGCGGTCTTCGGCCTTTGCGCGACTGCCAATGCGCAGTGTGTTCCCGTGCTCGGTTCGGCGGGGCAGGCCCAGACGTTCTGCAGCGACTTCCGTCCGCTGCGTGTGGCGTCGGCCGTATTGAACGGCTCGGCTCTCATCTGGTCGCCAAGCAGTGCCGCCCTGGTGCTGCTGCCGGTCTACGGTCGGCTTCGCGTCGTCGGGCGCACGATACCGATGGAGGCGGTGATCGGCCGAAGGATACTGCCGGTCGGCCGCTCTCCCGAGCGCGTGGTCTACAACAACCCCGAAAGCTTTCCCGGCATCGTCGATCCTGGAACGGTACTGATGCGGCTGCCGCCGGCCCCCCCGCGCCGCGATCCTTGAGGCTTATCCCTGAGCAAGCGGGTTGGCTCGCGAGAGCGGGCCCGTAGGAACGATGTGGCGAGAGGCTGTGGCAGTTCTAGCCCACCCCCTCCGCCTGCCGCACGATCTCCTCGAGCCAGCCTTTCGCCTTTTCGAGTTCGCCCCAGGGCACCTGCCCGAGAGGGTAATGGCCGCCCAGAACCACGCTGAGCACCGCGTTGAGATGGCCCAGCATCTTCCGGACTTCGACGGAATCGTCCCGCCGCAGCCGGCCGATGACCTCTTCGCGCAAGGCGGAAAGAGCCTTGGTGGCGGCCGAGAAGGCCTCCCCGTCCTGATGCGGCTTGGCCGCCAGCACCTTGTCCATTGCTTCGAGCGCCGTGGCTCCGGGCCGCTCAGTCATAGTGGCGAACTCCCGATCCGTGCAGCCGGCCCGGCCGCAACCCGCAGGTCAGCGCCTTCGTGCTATGGATGCTGGTGTTGGCGTCGCCCGTGATGGCGAGCAGCACATTGGCGCTCGCACCCCGCGCGTAACCTTCCCGACCATAGACCCATGGCATGCCGATCTGGTGGACGATGCGCCCGTCGATCACGAAGGGGCGCACGCGCTGCGTGACCATGGCCTTGACCTCGATCTCGCCTCTGAGAGTCGAGATGACCGTCCAGCCGAGGTGCCGGATGCCAAGCTCGGCGGCCAGCTCCGGCGAGACTTCGACAAAAGCCTCGGGCTGCAGTTCGGCCGTATGCGGCATGACGCGGGTCGGGATGCCGCCGCAATGAAGCTCGGTCAGCCGGTAGGTCGTGAACACATAGGGGAAGCGGGGATCGGCGGGCGCATGCAACTCGTTGCCGGGGCGCGGCCAGCGCTTTGCGGTCGGATTGCTTTGTGGCCCATGCAGCGGGTTGATGACCGGGCTTTCCAGCGGCTCGTAATGCGTGGGCAGCGGCCCGTCCTTCAAGCCCGATGGGACGAACAGCATGCAGCGCCCGTCCGCCTCCATGATGAACGGAGCGTGCCCGCCGAGCGCATCCATGCCGTGCGGATGTTTCGACCAATCCGGACGCTCGTCGGGCCTTTTGGTCTCGACGAAATCCGGTACGTCGGTCCCCGTCCATTTTTCGGCGGCGTCGTCCCACCAGATCATCTTCTTGGCCTCGGACCACGGCCGTCCTTCGGGATCGGCTGAGGCGCGGTTGTAGAGGGTGCGGCGATTGGACGGCCACGAAAACGCCCAGCCCAAATGGCTCCCGGGGCCGCCCGGCCCGTCGGGCCGGCGCGAGCGAGCGAGATTGCGGCCGGCTTCGGGGATGATGCCGCAATACATCCAGCCGCCGCAGGCGGTCGAGCCGTCGTCCTTGAGCTCCTGGTATTTCGCAACCTGCTTGCGATCCGCCACCGTATAGCCGTTGATCTCGCGCAGCACCGCCTCGGGATCAGGCTCCTTGCGTGGACCGCGTTCAGGATAATCCCAGGTCAAGGCATGGATGGCGCGGTCGCGCGGCTCTCGGCTGTCCGCGTAGAGCGCGCGCAGGCGCTTACCCAGGTGGTAGATGAACCACAGGTCGGAACGGCTGTCGCCCGGAGCCTCGCAGACCATGTCGTGCCATTGCACGAGACGGCTGGTGTTGGTGACCGTGCCATCCTTTTCGCCCGCCATGGCGGCGGGCAGGAAAAAGACCTCGGTGCCGATCTGGTCGCGCCGCAATTCGCCGCTTTGCACGAGGCGGCCGCGCTGCCAAAAGTTGGCGGTTTCCACCATGGCGAAATCGCGCACCACCATCCAGTCGAGTTTGGTGAATCCGCGCTCCACGAGGTCGGTGTTGACAGCGCCGACGAGCGGGTTCTGCCCGAGGATGAACTGGCCTTTCAGCGCGCCATTGGTCATGGCCAACGTCATGGGCTCCTGGGACGCATCACCGGTCAGCTTGGGGACGAACTGATAGCCCCACTCGTTCTGCGGCGTCGCACTCGTGCCGTACCAAGCCTTGAGCAGGCTCACGACATATTTCGGGAAATTGGACCACCAGCCTGTCGGCGGCGTCTCGACTTTCAGATAGCTCTTCAGCGTGCCATGGTCATGGAAGGCGTTCGGCTGCGGCAGATAGGTCGGCAGCATGTTGTAGAGCGTCGGAATGTCGGTCGAGCCCTGGATCGAGACATGGCCCCGCAGCGCCATGATGCCGCCACCGGGCCGCCCGATGTTGCCGAGCAGCCCTTGGATGATGCTCGCGGCGCGGATGATCTGCACACCGACCGAATGATGCGTCCAGCCGACCGCGTAGCAGATGGCTCCGGTCCGCTCGCGGCCGGAATTCCGCACCATCGCGCCGGCAATCTTGAGGAAGGTCTCGCGCGGGCAGCCGGTGAGGCTCTCCACCATCTCGGGCGTGTATCGGGAAAAGTGCCGACGCATGATCTTGTAGACGCAACGAGGGTGTTGCAGCGTACGGTCCTCGGGCGGAGGCCCCTCCGACATGCTTTGATAGTCGCCGGCCTTGCGCTCCTGGGATTGGACGCGGTGTTCGGCGATCGAGGAAGGGACGGTCTTGCCCGCGTACTGCCACGTGCCTTCCTCGTAGGAGCCCGTGTCCGGGTCGAAGCCGGAAAAAACTCCGCCATTGTCCTCGGTGTCCTCGTAGCCCTCATTGATGATATGGGCCAGATTGGTGTAGTTGAGCACCCACTCCTTGAACCAGTGATCGCCTTCGAGGATGTATCGGATGATGCCGCCCAGGAAGGCGATGTCGGATCCCGAGCGGATCGGCGCGTAGATGTCGGCCAATGCGGAAGTGCGCGTGAAGCGCGGGTCGACATGGATCACGGTCGCACCGCGCCGCTGCGCTTCCACCACGAAGCGGAAGGCGATCGGATGGTTCTCCGCCATGTTGGAGCCCATCACGATGACGCAATCGGAATTTTCCAGGTCCCAGAGAGCCATGGTGGCTGCACCGCGCCCGAACGACGTCCCCAGACCGGGTACCGACGACGAGTGTCAGATGCGGGCCTGGTTCTCGATATTAACCATCCCGAGGCCGCCACCGAAGAGCTTCTTGATGAGGTAGTTTTCCTCATTGTCCATGGTGGCGCCGCCGAGCGACCCGATGCCCATCGTGTGATTGACGATGCGGCCGTCAGGCAGGGTCTCGACGAAGGTGTCGTCGCGCGTCTGCTTGACCCGCTCGGCGATACGGTCCATCGCCCATTCGAGCGGCCGGGTCTCCCAGCGCCCTGAATATGGCGCCCGGTAGAGAACATTGGTGATCCGTTCGGGCGACAGCAGCATCCCGAGAGTGCCGGCCCCCTTGGGACAGAGCGTTCCCTGGTTGACGGGGGAACGGGGGTCGCCCTCGATGTGGATGGGCTGGCCATCCTTCGCATAGATCAACTGGCCGCAGCCGACCGCGCAGAAGGGGCAAATGCTGGTGCCGACGCGGTCTGCGTCTTCGAGTCGCGGCCTCAAGGTTCGCGAGGCCTCGCTTTCGGCAGCCTTCCCCTTCACGCTTTGGCCGGCCAGCTGCCGGGGAATGGACCAATCCCGCAGAAAGCCAGCTATGTGGCTTGCTGCATCCTTCTTCAGCTTCGACATGGCGCTCTCGCAAGTCCCCCGGCGCCAACATCGGCGCGTCGAAGATGGTTCCGCGCCGGGAAGTCGCAGGTGCAGGCAACCTGCTTTGTTCGAGCACGTTACGCCAAGGTAGCGGCGGAAGGTGGGACGATGCCGGTTTTCGAAGGTCGGGTCACGATCGTGCAGGAGAGCCGGTTCCAGGCTATCGACGATCACGGCGTAGCGCAGCTGTTTCTCCTGAGCCCGCGCGCCGCGGCCGAGCCTGGGCAACTCGCTTCGCTCGCCAAAACCCAGGCACGCGTCAGGGTCAGGTTTTCGTCGGCCCACAACGTCATTGGGTATCTGGCCCATTGCATAGACGTCCGGGACGAGGGCGCGGCCCGCGTACGCAAGGAGATCAGCTCGTGAACTTCCATCCGCGTACGCTCGAACATACGCAATCCGATCTCGATCACGTCATCCCGAACGAATCCGAACTCACCGCCGGTACCCTCATAGAGCCTGGCAAGTCCTATGGCTTCTTCACCGACACGACGGTTTGCATCGGCTGCAAGGCCTGCGAGGTCGCCTGCAAGGAATGGAACAACCTTCCGGCCGACAATCTCGGGATGACCGGGCAGAGTTTCGACAATACCGGCGCACTCTCGGCCAACACCTGGCGGCACGTCGCCTTCGTCGAGAAGAAGGGCGGCTGCGGCGTGCGCGCGGATATCGAAACGCCCTATCAGAGCGGTTGGCTGATGATGAGCGACGTGTGCAAGCACTGCCACAACGCACCCTGTCTCGAAGCCTGCCCGACGGGGGCGCTATTCAAGACGGAGTTCGACACCGTCGTGGTTCAGCAGGACATCTGCAACGGCTGCGGCTATTGCGTGCCGGCCTGCCCGTTCGGGGTTGTCGACCTGAGTGCGAACGACGGCAAGGCACACAAATGCACGCTCTGCTACGACCGGCTCAAGGGAGGATTGGAACCCGCCTGCGCTAAATCCTGCCCTACGGATTCGATCCAGTTCGGCGAGCTCGAGATTCTCCAAGCCCGGGCGCAGGAGCGCGTCGAGCATCTGCATCAAAGGGGCGTCACGGACGCCTACCTCTACGGCACCCCGGGTGCCCCGGGATCGACGGGAGGCCTCGGGCACCTGAATGCCTTCTTCCTGCTGACGGACAGGCCCGAGGTCTACAATCTGCCCGTCGCCCCGACCCGGCCCGCCAACCGGGTCAAACCGAGTCTGATCTCCGGCCTTGCTGCAGTGGCGGGCCTCGCGCTCGCCGCAACGATCGTCCTCGCCAGCCAGGAGCGTCGTTGATGAACTTTCCCGTCTCTTCGCAGGACGATGCCGGCCAAGCGCTGCAAAAATATTCCGAGTGGGACGGCTCGACCTACTACGGGCGGGCGCAACTGAAATCCGCGCCGTTCGAGAATCTCGTCGTGGGCGGCTACATCTTCCTGGCGGGCCTGTCGGGTTCGGCAGCGATCCTGGCCGCGCTCGCGGATCTGGCCGGCGGCAAGAGCGCCGCGAGTCTGGTGCGGCGCGGACGCTATCTCGGGTTGCTGGCTCCAGTGATCGGGTCGGCACTGCTCGTCTACGACCTGCATACACCGAAGCGCTTCTACAACATGCTGCGAGTCGCGAAATCCACGTCGCCGATGTCGATCGGCACCTGGATCCTGGTGAGCTTTTCCGCGTCCGTGGGCCTTTCCGCTGCCGCTCAGGCCGCCTCGGATTTTTGGCCCCAGCAACGCTGGAGCGGGTGGACGGCGCGAGTGTTCGGCGTGCCTGCAGCCATTGCGGGCATGGGTATGTCGACCTATACGGCGTCGCTCCTGGCCGCCACCTCGACGCCACTCTGGGCCGCCGCGCCTCAGGCCCTGGCGGTTCGGTTCGGCGCCTCGTCGATGGCGGCGGCGGCATCCGCCCTGTCGCTTGGGGAGCCTTCAGACGGCATCAGGCCGAAGCTCGACGCGATCACTGGGGTGGCGCTGGCGACCGAAGCCGTGGCCGCTATGGTGTTGCACGAAGCCTATGGGAAAATGGGGGTGCGGGACGCCCTCGACAGCCCTTCGGGCCGACTCGAAAAAGCCGGTGCGACGCAGCTCGGCGTAGTGTTGCCTCTGGGGCTGCTGGCTGTTTCGGCTCTCGCCGGTCGGCATCGAAGGGGCGGTTTGAGCGGTCTCGCCGCCCTCGCGGTTCTGGCCGGCAGCGCCATGCTGCGCGTATCGGTCATGGGGGCCGGGGACGTTTCGGCAGAACGGCCGGACGTCTCGTTCCGCTTTACCCAGCCGCGCAATATGCCTCGCCGCTGACGGCGGATCGGATCGGGAGACGGCCCGTCAGAGCCAATCGTCGATGTTGGCCAAAAGGTCGCGGAGGTCGGCGTAAATACGGCTCGCTCCCGCGCTACGGATGTCCTGTTCCGCAAAGCCGCCGCAGAGCACGCCGATCGAGGCAATCCCGGCCTTGCGGGCCGCCTCGGCGTCATAAGGCGTGTCGCCGATGATGATCGCCCGATCGGGCGTCAGAGCGAGCTTCTCGAGCGCCG